>CANMZR010000157.1 GCA_947502375.1 Polyangiaceae bacterium | reverse complement strand
GGGCTGTTCGGGGAGCTTTCCAAGAAGCTCGAGGACGGGGGCCCTTACCTGACCGGTCCACGCTTCACAGCCGCGGATCTGACGTTCATCAGCCTCGCGGAGCCGGCCCTGTTGTTGGCGCACTCGGAAGAAGAACTCGCCCGTTTACCGAGCGAATTCCGTGACACCGTGCTTGAGCTCCGCGCGACGCGGACAGGCCGATTTGCGCTCGAAGTCCGCGCCCGGGAGCGCCAAAAGATCGTCGTCCGCTGACGCTCAGAAGTGCGCCGTAACCCCGAGCGCGACTTCATCGAGCCGACCGGTGAGACGTCCGCCGTTGATGACTTCCGGTGTCCGGAACCCCGCACTCTCGACCCCCGAAAGGCCGTGGACCAGGCCTTTGCCGGCATTATCGAGAGTCCCGAAAAACGTGTGCATATAGCCAAGCGACACGTCGAGCATCGCAAGCCGAACGGTCGCTCCGACAGACATGCCAGCCTTCAACGCCTGCTGAAAATCGAGACTCAGGAACGCGTCGTCGACGCCTTGCGTCTCGAAGAATCCGCCCGCCCGCACGGCCACGAGATCGGGGATCACCACGTACTCACCACCGAGACGCACGCCCATGATGTCTCGCCAATTCCGCGGCACATCCGCGTTCACGGGCGCAGGAGCGGTCGTCCCGCCGACGTTGAGCTGCGTTCCCTCGGCCAATCGAATCTCGATATTTTTTACGGCACTTGTGTGCGACCAGGTCAGGTCCAATTCGACGTCGAAGAGGTCCTCGCTCATGCCGTCACGGGCAGCGCCCGCGTGCTTCGTCAACCAAGCTTGCCCGCCGCTCATCGACTGATAACGTGGCTGGTGATAGCGAACGCCGACGCGCGCTTCCATCGGGATGACGAACTTGAACGAAGCCGCACCCTTCAAGTCGGTAACGTTCTTCGGATCCTCGATGCCCACCGTGTTCACTTGACCCTTCGAATCGTAGTAGTTCGACTGCGCGTACAGATCGGCTTTGGAGCGGATCGCATCCGAATAGCGGTACGTCGCGGCGAGATCGAGACGGGACGACGGCGAATAAAGTGCGCTCACAACGAAGCCCGGAACGAACCCGTCAAAACCGGAGATCTTCGCCTTCATATCGTTGGAGAATGTGGACGCATCTCCAGTGACGGCCGCCATATTTGAGAACCCATACTTCGCGATTCCCCATACGAAACCCGCGCCGAGCGACAGATTCGAGCGGAGCGCAACGGCCGCCGAGAGCGTCGGGTACGCGAGCAAGGCCTCGTCGTCGAGGAGCATGTAGCGGCTCCCCGAGGGCTGCGGCACCGTGATGCCGAACTTATTCGGCGCGTCCACCGTAGCGGGCCACGTCGCTTTGCCGGACTTGTGGGGGCCGACCACCGCGAAGCCCACGGCCACCGTGCGACCGATTCGAAAAGTGGCGCCCACTTGAGGGTTCGGGAACGGCGGAAGGTCGGCGCAGAGCGCGCCTGTCGGCGGGAGAAAGGTACTCGATGCCGCGAGCGGCTGGCCGTCCTCACCGAGGCGCGTGAAACATTGGTTGCGGAACATGAGGTGGGTGCCGAGGTGAACACCGTTCGCGTTGCGAACCATGGCCGCGGGATTCACGAACGCCGAGAGAGGGTCGTCCGCGCGCGCAAGCCAGGCGCCACTGCGTCCCATCTGCACGACCCCACCCGCCGGTGTATCCAGGCCGTCAGCGAGGGCCGTGACCGCGAACGTGGACACCAGCGCACCCACGAACTGCCCGAACAGGAACGGGTTTGCCCGTCGCATCAAGGTCATGATGTCCACCCTTCCTATCACTTCATCGGAGACGCCTTCAGAGCGGCCCGTCCTTGTTTTTCGTAAACTTTGAATGCGACTCGCGAGCATCCGTGACGCGCCACGAGCGCATCCTTGTTTCGCTGGAGCGTCCCGCGAAACTTTTCGTAGGTGACCTTTTCCGTCGGCTCGGAGAGCTGGTTCTTCAGCTGGATGAACTCCTCGTAGACGCGCTGCCACTCCGTCTCTTCGTCGACGGGCTCATTCAAAACCTGAGCGGGCGCATGCCCACTTCCCGGCCCTTGTTGTGGTTTTTGTCCCGCCTGCCGACGCATGACAACGTCATCGACGACGGCCGTCGGCTCATCGATGAGCAGGCCACCTGCATCGCGCATCGCGCCGCCGCTGAGTTCGCCCATACGCCCCGTCGAAGCATCGTTCACCTGCGTCGGCTCATCGAAGAGAGCAAGCGGTGCTCCGTCCACCGCGAGGACGAGAGGACGAGGCTTCGCCGGTATGGGAGCGCTGGGCAGTTTGGACGTCGGTAGCGAACGCACCGGCAGCGCGGCCTTGGGGGACGTCCCGTCCGACGAGCCGTGCAAGGCGAAGGCACTCATCACCGGCGCGGTGGGTAGCGGGCCGAGAACCTGCTGCAGATCGGCGGGCCCCCGATCGATGCCGGCCGTCGACGCCACTTTGTCGAGCGCGTCATTGACGAGTGCGGCGAGTTCTTTGTAAGGGCCGCGATACGTCGAAGGCTTGAGCACGTCGATGGCATTGCCCTTTTTTGCGAGGGCGGTCAGACCGCGCTTGAAGCCCGCAAGTGGGGCGCCATGTTCGAGTCCGGTGAAAAAGAATCCGACGAGTGCCAGAGCGAGGGCCACGCCAAGAAGGAGCGGCAGCGGAACCGAGCGTTTCTCCTCATCCGTGGCGAGCGAATAAAAGTCCGCCGGGGTGACGATGCGTTGGTACTGATGCATCACGGCGAAGCCGGCGCCCATGTCCCAGGCCTCGCCGGGCAGGCGCGTGAAGACCGCGCGCAGGTCGTAGCCAGCTGCATGTTGCAGGAGCTGCGGCTTGCTGATGCCCTGCTCTTGGTAGCCGTCTTCAGGGCCTAGCAATCGGAGCTTTGCGATATCTTCGCGCGTCAAGTTGACGAGATGCGTATCCGAAGCTGGGGGCGTCGCTTTGGCGACGAATTGACCGCCCCCATAGAACACAATTGCGGCGCCCGTGTGGGCGACGACATCACGTGCGATGGCGTCGTCGAGTTTTTTCCCCGCTACGAGCGCCCCAACCGGCGCCGCACCCACCTCGGTCTCGACGGGTCGAGCGACGATGCGCCAGACTTCGTCGTCCATGAGCCACGTGTCATCGCGAATGTAGCCGTGAAGAGCGTCCGCGACGACCGGATAGCCGCCCATCTCGAAGCCCTCCGCGTTCGCAGCCTTCTCGAAGTTGTCGCTCGCCACGACGCGACCGTGAACGTCAACCACCCAAAGGGCGTCAAAAGCCACGAAATCCTGGGGTTGCTCTCGGTATTTGCGAAGCGCCGCGGCGGCTTTGGTGCGCAGCGGCGAATCGACGTCCTTGAGGGTGTCGGCTGTCTGGGCTTTGCGCAGAACGTCCGCGAGCTCGGGTGTGACCGCCAGCTGCGTGAGCGCGTTTGCGCGGCGAGCAGCGTCGTCCTTCAAGTAAAGGCTCACCGCGACAGAGTTCGCGGTGAGCAACCGCGCCGAGGTGCGTTCGGAATTTTTATTCGTCACACCGACCGCGACGTAAGCGAGAAAGAGCGCGCCAGCGACGGCAACGCCTACGACCAGGTACCAGAAACGGGAGAAGACCATGCTGCCTCCTACTTGCTTTCTTCGCGGGACTTTTCGGGCTCAGCAACCACGAGCGGCTCGCGGATCTCCTGCTCGCCCTGGCCCGATTTCACTTCGATGGAGAGCGCCTTACCGACCGGCTTGCCCATAAAAAACCCCTGCAAGTCGTAGGTGCCGGGCTCGAGGTCACGAATCACATATTCCCCATTGATTTGGGGATAAGCCGTCTGCACGACGCGCGGCTCGACGACGACCCAGGTCCGCACGCTCGGGGCAAGTTGGTCACGAATCTCGTAGACGCCTGCGTTCGGTGCCTTCCAGCTTCGGCTGCCACCCGCCTTCATCTCTTCGGGCCCGAAGCCGCCTTTTCCGGTGTCGAAAAGTTTGTGCGCAAACGGATCGTGATTGATGAATTGAACGGCCTGCGCGTCGGGAATGACCAGCGTAACAGGACTCGTGCGACCGCCGCTCACGCCCACCATGAACGGCGTCCCACGCCCCGCACCCGGCCCCTCCTTGCTCAACACGGCAAGGCAGAGCTCACGGGGGAGATAGGCGGTGGGGCGCTGCTGTTTGCCTACCGACATCGAGCGCGCGCGAAACGTGTAGCGATGGTTTTTCGCATCCGCAGCTTCGGCCCAAACGGGATTGATCAAGCTCTCGCCGCCTTGAATCTTTCCTTTGATGGCGACCTTCTTACCTTCAGCCGAGGCGTTTTCCGGGAGCAACAGCCCGCCAAGGAGAACGGCCAAGAAGACCCCGAAGGCGTTGCGATTCCTGATGCGCAGGGACATTGGATGGCGCAGCGTACCGGAAGCCATGAGGGGATGAAAGGGCGGCGCAGCACCGCCGGAGCCCATTCGTTTCGGGTGGCAAGCCGATTCGTGGTGCGAGGGTCCGAAGACGCGCTACGCTACCCAGGTTCCCTCTGGCGCTTTCCGTAAGACGACTATTCATGAACCCCCTGTAAGGTTGAAACCCGGGATGCGAGCGATTGCCGTGGTGTGCAGCTCGGAATCAATCTCCGAGACGCCTAAAGCGGCACCAAGCGTCCCACCTAGCAATCGCTAGGGGTTCAAATCTTTCGTCCACGATCGCGCTGGTCAGGAACAAACGGGGCCGACTTGTTCGGCCCTTTTTATTTTGTTGGGGGCGCGTCGCCAAGTGCGGTGACGACGCGCTCTACGATGCCGCCGAAGGCTCCGTTCGAGAGCAAGACCACCGTATCTCCGGGACGCGCTTCGTCAACGATAAGGGCGAGGATCGCGTCATTCGAGGGCGGCGTGGCGGCACGTCCACCGCGGAGCTTCAGCTCGCGCACGAGTCGTTCGAGGTCGAGAGCTTCACCGACGGCGACGCTGCGACCAAGGGGCGCGAGCACCACGTCGGTCGCGGCCTCAAACGCCTCGATATAGGCTTGCTGATGGAGCGCGCGACAGGCCGTCGCACTGCGCGGTTCGTACACGGCGAAGAGGCGTCCCTCGGGGTGGCGCGCCCGCAAGCCGCGAAGGGTCTCGCGCAGCGCCGTCGGGTGATGCGCGAAGTCATCGTAGACGCGAATGCCGCGCGGTTCACCTCGCAGCTCCTGGCGCCGGGCGACCCCCTCGAAGCGAGTGAGCACCGACAAGGCCGTGGTCACCGAGACCCCGTAGCCTTGGCACACGGCGGCGATGGCTGCGGCCGCGTTGGCCAGATTATGGCGTCCGGAAAGCTGCATCGCCGAACGCGTTGCCAGCGTTCCACCGACGTAAAGGTCAAACGACTGGCCCGTGCTGTCGCTCACGGCGGGCGCTATCAACCAGTGAGGAGGCTGCCCGTGGTAGTCATCGCCTTCCACCGCGTACCATGCGACGGGCACGCGGGCCGCTTGGTTCACGACCTCGACCACGCGCGCGTCGCCGCAATAAGCGACCAACAGCCCGTGTGGCGGGAGGCGCTCGACGAACCCGTGAAACGCCGCGAGGTAGGCGGCTTCGTCGGGATAGATGTCAACGTGGTCGTGCTCGATCGAAGTGAGGATGGCGACCTCGGGACGGTAGTGCCAAAACTTGGGAGTCTTCTCAAAGAAAGCCGTGTCGTATTCATCGCCCTCGATGACGAAGGCCGGACTGCGCAAGGTGTCGCTCTTTCGACCACCCGCGAGCGGCAAGCGCTTTGCCCCGAAGCCGGCGGGTAGCTGAAAACTGGTCGGAAAATTCTTGGGTAGTCCTCCGACGAGAAACCCAGGTTCTTTGCCGGCCGCCGAAAGCAACCACGCGGCGAGCGCGGTGGTGGTGGTCTTTCCATGCGTACCGGCGACCACCAACGGCGACGTGCCGTCGAGGATTTGCTCGGCCAACGCGTGGCACATGGAACGGACGGTCATGCCCCCATCGATGGCCGCACGTGCCTCCGGGTTGTCTTTCCTGCAGACGTTTCCAACCACCACCAGGTCGGGCCGTGGCGCGAGATGGCGTGCGTCGAAGCCCACCATCGTCTCGATGCCCCAGCGCTCGAGAGCCGGTCCCATCGGCGGATGGAAGGAGACATCGGAACCGGTGACGCGATGCCCGGCGGCTCGAAAAAGACCGGCGACCGAACCCATGCCGGTACCCGCAACGGCGATGAAATGCACGTGCATGATTTGGGCTTCTAGCCTCCTGGGCTCCCGCGACGGAAAAGGCCGCGTAGCGCGTCGACGACGGCAAGCGGCAAGGCCAAACTCGGAGCTGCGTTTTCACGCCTTCCTTGGACAAGCTTGGCCAGGATTTCCTCCGCCGACGAGACCACGCGGACAAGGCTCCGAGCTTCGAGCGCACGCGCCAGATCGAGTTGATGTTCGTCAATAACGCCTTCGCCCTTGCCCCAACGCCGTGGAACGACAGCGACGTTGCCGCAGTGGCGGAGACCATCGCGCACGCTGCCCAACCCACCGTGGCAAACGACGAGGTCAGCCGAGCGCATGTGGCTGAGCAGTTCCTCATGGGGTAGGAAGTCGACGACCCCCGCCAGCTCGGGCAGCGGGCCACGGCCGGCCTGAAAGACGAGCTCGAGTTCGGGACGAGCCGCGACAACCGCGGCAATAAGCTCGGAAAAGCGCGGGAACGTGCCGGTGGTCCCGATGGTCGCGACAAGCTTCACAAAAGGGATCCTACGTAGCGGGCACGCGGGATCCGCACGCGCAATTCCTCCCATTGGACGAAACAGACGTCGGCGAACCTCGCCATCAGACGTCCCGTCAACGACCACCGCGTGACCGAACAGAGCGGCTCGACGTACACCAACGGCACGCCAAAGAGCTTCCCCGCGATGGCCGCAGGAACCGCCGGGCTCGCGCCACACGTGAGGATGGCATCCGGTCGCTCGCGCCGAAGGAGCCGAACGAACTCCACCAGGTTGACGAGCTGCCGCCAATCCCGCTCGGCATGCGTCACGATGTGGCGCGGCTCGTCGGGCGGCAACAGTGGCGACTCGTCATTCAAGACCCAAATCCGTTGCCACTCGGGAGGAAACGCCGCTGCGAGCAACAGCAAATCCGCGAGGTGACCCCCGGGCGACGAGACGAGCATGATCTTCGGGTTCACGAGCAAGGCAGCGACACCGTTTTTTTTGGACCAGCCGGAAGTCCCAAACCAACCGGTGACTCAGAACCTAATCGATGCCCGAGCGGATGGCGATGGTTCACGCCGCCGCACTCGCGCAATCACCTTCGAGGACGAACACACCCGAAAAAGGCGGGGCGTAGGAACTCGATCGAATAGCGCCGGCGCTGCTGCACAAGGCCTCCTGACACAAAACTAAAAACGCCGCATTTCTGCGACGTTTCTATGTCAGACCAAACGCGGGACGGCTGCCCGTTCTTCAGCGCTTGAAGCTGTTCAATGCGGAGAACTACTGAGCGACCGGATTCGAGAACATCACGCTGTCGCCGCAGAAGACGTAAGGCGAGGGCTTCATGTCTTTGTACTCTGAACCGAAGAGTTTCGCGATTTCGTTGCAGGTGCCGCCGGCACCGCAGCGAACGGTGAAGGCCGCATCCGGCCCTCCCGAGTATTGAGCGACATCCCACTGCGTCAGCTGCGAGGGCGAGCCCGAGCCTTGGACAACGGGGCCGAGCACCCAAACGCGCTTGTTTTCGAAAAAGGTTTTGACTCGAGTCCAAGACTCGGCCGCGTTTTCCTTCGTGCCGACCAAGAGGACGGCGGTGGCATTCGAACAGGCCGGATTCACCTCGGTCACGGCGGCGTCTGCCACCTTGACCGTGGTCACCATGGCGGCTGCGCCGACAACGAACGCCGCAGCGACGCCGAGCTGGAACTTACGTGACTTTACTGAAAACTTCATAATTGTGGATTCCTAATTTGGATGGTGTAACCAGCGCACGGAGGGTGGACCCGTCCGATGGTTTTGGTGCAGAGTCATTGACGAAACCACAGCGCACTTGCCATGTGGGACAAGTGACGTCTGTTCAGGAGTTGGTGCGGCGAGCACGCGAAGGGTTCCCCCCGACCTTTTTCACTCCAGGACCGCACGTTAAAACGGGTGACGACGACCGTCAAGAATTTTTTATAGCCAAGTCTTACGGCCAAGAAAAAAGCTTTCGGTTGAGGGAACTTCACATGGTGCCCGCGCCTGAACGCGACCGGCCGAGCTCGAAGAAAGGCGCTTTCAGCGGCCAAAAGTCTCGGTTTTAGTTGAGCTCCGGCGTTTACGATGAGCCTCCACGCCTCGCCCGAGGAGCGCGCAGCCGTCGAGCTGAAAGGACTCGACCCCTTGCGCGCTCGCGCACCTGCCTTCGGCGCGGGTCGCCGCGAGCGAGTTGCTAAAACCCGCCAGTGACGCCGAGGGTCAGAGTGTTTTGCGCGCGCCGGTTTGGCACGAACGGGAGCTCGGCACCGTTGCCCTGTACCGCGTCCCCGAAAAAGAGGTTCTCCGCTGCGTCGTCGTGGCGGAACTCCATTCGAAAAGAGACGCGGGAGGCGGGATGGTAGTCGAGCGTCGCTGTGCGGGACGACACCCACGGGACGCCGAAGAAGATCGATTCCGCGCGTCCAGGCGGACTCTCCGCTCGGTGTTCTGCGAGTGCATCACCGCGCAGCGCAACGGCGAAAGTCGGCGTGAAGGTGATTCGCGCGTAAACGGCCCCGCCTTCCCAGTGGCTCACGCCGAAGAGGTTTCGCTCGAAGCCGCCGTTCGCTTGCGCGGCCAAGCTTAGCCACGAGCTTGCCGTCCAGGTGGCGTGGGTATCGAACAAGTGCCGAAAGGCCCGGCCTTCGAGGGCGCCCGCTCTGCGCTCGACTCCGCCGAGATAGAGCACGGCGGCGACGACCTTGGCTCCTGCGTAACCGAGCTGCGTCGAGACCGACTTTTCTTGTTTGCGTCCACGACCGAATTCCAGCCATTGGAGACGCTCGCAGTCACGCTCCACGTCTTCGTGAGCGGGTACGACGCGCGCACAGCGGAGTAGTAAAAGGGCAGAGCGAAGAACAGGTTCGAACGCGACCAGTTCCAGCTGTCGCGCACCGCCATTGCTTCCGGACCTATCGGCGGCAGAAAGAGCCCCGCGGTTACGGTCAAACCGCGGCCGATGCCGAAGCGGTAGCCGACGTAGGCTTGTTGCACGAACTTCCAGAGCTCCCCGTCGCTCGAGTTGGCAGCGTCGGTGCCGCCGTGCGACGGCTCCGAAAGGTAGTACGTGGACGGCGTGTGGCCGACCTGCAGCGTCACCTCGCCGAGCACATTTTGGTAGTCCCACTGTGCCCCGAGCGCGACGTTCGACAGGGTGAACGTGCGGTCGTGGTTGTCGAAGCCACGCGCGTTCGTGAGCCCATTCGAAGGATTGTTCGTGTTCCACTGATAGAAGGCCTCCGCGTACCCGCTCAGCTTGATCGGAGGGGCTTCGTCCTTCGTGTCGGCTGCGGCATCGCCGGGCGAAGTCACGAGGCTCAGAGTGCACGCGGCGAGCGCGACGGGGACAAAGAGTGTTCGCGAGCGGCTGTTCACGCTGTTTCTATTGCACACCTCTTGCGATTCTTGAAGACGGGGAGCACGAAGTTTCCACGCCGAGTGGTCAAGTCCGACCAGCGGGGGACCCACCCCTTCCGGGGCGAACGCCGAAGAGCACACGCGAGTGTGACTTCGGCGGAGGCGATCTTCTCGTCTCAGCCCGTCAGCTAACTCCGTAGGCGACAGGAGAGACCCCATGTCGAGCCCCGTTTTGTCGGATGGTTTTCGCTTCGCATCTGCGGAGGCGCGATGAGCGCGAACCCACATCCTCCAGCCGCGCACACGCCCGCAGCTCCGCTGCGCGTGCTTGCGTGGGCGGCGCTCGGCGTCGTCTTCGGAGACATCGGCACGTCTCCGCTGTACGCGATGTCGGAGACCGTCAACGCGCACCTCAGCGCCGTACACGGCCACGAGGAGAAGGCCACGATGGCGTTCGGAAAAGACTACGGGCGTGCGGAGGTGCTTGGCTGGACGTAGCTCTTTGCGTGGTTGCTCGTGGTCACCGTGAAGTACGTCTGGCTTATCATGCGCGCCGACAACGAGGGGGAAGGCGGCGTGTTCTCGATCCTCTCGCTCCTCAAGGCCAAGGCGTCTTCGAGCTTTTCGCCTCGCGCTTTCGGTATCGTCGTCACTCTTGCGGTGGTCGGCTCGGCCCTCATTTTGGGCGACGGCATCATCACCCCGTCGTTGTCGATCATGAGC
>CANMZR010000156.1 GCA_947502375.1 Polyangiaceae bacterium | reverse complement strand
GGCCCACGCGGTACCCGGAGAGGCCGACCTGCCGATTGCACACGAACTGCTCGCACGAATCGCGCTGTCCCCATGACGCTCAGAATGCCAACGGACGCGCTGAAGTTACCTAGGAACTCAGTTGGGCTCGACCTCCACGTCGGAGTCGATATCTTCATCGTCTTGTTTTTCACGGGAGCCGAGGCCCCATTCCCGCATCCGGTACTGAATGGTGCGGCGGCTGATGCCGAGAATTGCGGCGGCCTTCGAGGGTGAGCCTCCGACCGCATCGAGGGTGCGACTTATCGCAAAGCGTTCGACCTCGGCGAGCGTCGCGCCAGGTATCATCAGGCGAACAGGCTCCGTCTCACGCAGCTCACGAGCAAGGGGAAACTCGTCAACGCCGACCTGGCTCGAGTTCGACAGAACCACGGCTTGCTCGATGATGTTTTGAAGCTCCCGCACATTCCCCGGCCACGCATGTGCCGCGAGCGCCATACTCGCCTCGCTCGTCAGGCCGTCAAACTGCTTGTCGTTTTCGCGCGCATAACGGTGAAGAAAGTGCAGAGCGAGCAGCGGGACGTCGCTTGGACGCGCGCGCAGCGGGGGCACCTCGAGACGAACCACATTCAAGCGGTAGTAGAGATCTTCGCGAAAAGTGTGCGCGTCGACCATCCCCTTGAGATCGCGGTTGGTGGCGGCCACGACACGCACGTCGACCTGCAACGGCTCATCCCCACCGACTCGCTCGAACTCGCGCTCCTGGAGAAACCGCAGAAGCTTCACCTGAACCGAGAGCGGGATCTCGCTCACCTCGTCCAGAAACAAGGTGCCGAGATGAGCCTGCTCGAACCGGCCCTTGCGGCGACTGACCGCGCCGGTGAAAGCCCCGCGCTCGTGACCGAAAAGCTCCGACTCGAGAAGCGTCTCGGAGAGGGACGCGCAGTTGAGTCGAATAAACGGACCGAGACAGCGCTTGGAGTTCTGATGAATGCCAGCCGCGATGAGTTCCTTGCCAGTACCCGTCTCACCTTGAATGAGCACCGTCGCGCGGCTCTGGGCAGCTAGGTACGCTTTTTCCAGAAGCTGATGCATCAGCGGGTGGGACGCCACGATTCGGTCGAAGTCGCCTCGCCCGGTCGTGCGTTCGGGAGCCGCCGCTACGGGTGCCGTGGTGGCAACACGCACGCGCGCGCTCGCCTGCGACAGCACGAACTGAACGGCACGTGCGTCAACGGGCCGGGAAACGCAATGCGCTGCGCCACGTTTCACAGCCTCGGCGATGAGCTCAAGCGAGCCCGCAGGCGTGATGGCTACGACGCAAGACCCGGGCAACGCGCGACGAGCTTTTGCCACAAATTCCAGGCCTGCCTCGTCGTCAGCGTCAACTTGCACGAACACCACGTCGGGTGCGCCGTTCTGAAGCCAAGCGACCGCATCGACGCCCTCCGGCGCCAACTCGACGACATGCTCCGACTCCGCTAGCAGCTGACTGAGCTGCCGCGCCAGCGAGGCGTCGCTTGCTGCAATGAAGACCTGACTCACTCACTGACCCGACATGGGTTCAGCATGCCGGACGTCGCTGCGCGAAGCCAGTGACGCGTGAGGGCGCGCGGCAAGTCGTCGCGTGAATGCCCCTCGAGGCACCGACACTTCTTGGACTCCGAGGATTGAGCCGGTAATCTCGACGTAGAATTCTGATGAATACCGAAGAGGCAGCCCCGAGCCCCAGCGAAGAAGACACCGCGCGCTGCGCCGCTGCGGGCGCGGTCCTCCTGAAGCTCGACAAGTCTGTGCGCACGCGTCGCTTTTACGACCCGACCCACGAGCTGTTGCGTCGCTTTGAATCGGAATTATGGACGGCCCTACAAGCGTTCTTCGAGAAGTACGGGGATCTCTCACTGCGAGTTCGGCCGACCGCCTTTGAGCTCTCCGAGTTACCCGTCGAGACGCCAGGAGGTGACGAGTTCGCACTCGCTTTTTTTCGTCAGGGGATCATCGCAATCAGGTTCCAGCGTAGCCTCGCCGAGGCGGAGTTCTCGCAGTTCGTTGCAATCTGTTCGATGGGACTTCAGTCCAGGAGTTACGATAGCGAGGATCTCCCAACGCTTCTCTGGCGCGGGAACCTGACCCATATTCAATATGCCGCTCCGGTCGGTTACACCGAGGAGGACGGCTCGCTCCGCAGCGAAGACGATCTGTTCGTCGACCAGGAGACCGTCAGCCAGGTGATCGGAGAGTCGCTTTCGATCAACTTCGAGGGCCTCGCCCCAGAGGTACGAAAAGCTTACGAAGCGCGGGTCATCAAGCTGAAGGGAGTGGACGATGAGCTGCCTCAAGAGCTGCTCTTGGAGCGGGCCGGAGCGACTGACGAGACCCTCCGAGACCTCATTCGACGGACCTTCGCCACCCTCAAGGCAGTCGTCTCGAGCCCGGGGCGCGGAGCGGAGCTATCCGCCGAAGATGTCGGCCGACTGTTCCTTCATTTCCGAAGAGCATTCATCGAGGGAAACGATCTCGAAGGGCTCACTCACGTGGCCGAGACCACGCAATCGTTGCTCGATTCCCCGACGACTTCTGCCGCAGATAAAGCCGCACTGAAAGCGACCCTCGAACAGCGCATCGATGAAAACCAGCTCACCGAGATGCTCGGGCACGCCCCGGGAGGCACGGCAGGAAACCTCGACAAAGTCACCCAGCTGATCCGCGTATTTGGAGGCAACGACCGTGGGCTGGTCGCGCGCCTCGCGGATCTCGATGCGAGCGATAGCGGCCGCACTGCCCTCAACAACGTGCTCAGCGAGGTTGCCGGAAACGACCCGGAATTTCTGATCGGGCATTTTCGCGCACACGAGGGCAAGCGCGCGGTCGAAGCTCTGGCCCTCCTGGCGCGCATCGACATCGCTCAGGCACGGATGGCCGTCGCGGTTCGCCTCCCCGCCGCGAGCGATGAGACGCAACTCGCGCTGCTCGAGGCGATCCACGCAATTCCCGACCTGCTTGATGAACGAATGCAAGCGGCGCTGGTGCGACTCGCGTCAAAGGGTGGGCCGCTGCGTGGGCGGGTCCTCGATAGCTTCACGGCGCATCCGAACGTGGCGCTGCGTGAGGCCGTTCTCGAGTGGCTGAAGAGCCCGGACGCCGACGAATGGGATCACCACACGAGCGAGGCGGCCTTCCGGGTGGTCCTCGTCGCCGGTGACATTTCACCCATCCTGCCGTACTTCATTCAAGTCCTCGAGCGCAAATCGCTCTTTGGTCGGAAGCACCTCGTCGAGTTGAAGCTGGCCGTGGTAGCGGCTTTGAGTACGACCATGGAGCCCGAAGCTGTCGCCCTATTGGAGCGCCACGGTGGCGGGAAGGACAAGGAACTCGCCGCCGCCTGCCGCACGGCCCTCGAACGCATGGCCTTCGATCGCGCGCGTGGAGCGCGTTCTTTGCGGCCAGGAGATGACACGTGAGCGAGCCTCAAGCAGCGCATGACCCTTCGCATGCGACGGACAGCCTCGAGAGTTCCGCCCTTCGCGAGCAATCCCATGCAAGGCAGTTGCTCGTGGGGTGCAACGCCGCGCTTCGCGTCCTCAGGCTCCACAACGAACTGAACGACGCGGTGTCGAAGCCGATGGCTTCCTTGCACGCGCACCTCGTCGAGCTAACCGAGAAGAACTCGCGCGTTGTCCTCGCGGTCGTCGAGCGTGTCTTTTACCTCGACTCGACACGGATCCGGCTGGCCACGACGCAAGAGGCCATCGCGGAGCAGCTCGCCGAGGAATTCAGCGGACGCGGGATCGGCGGGTTGTCCTTCGAGAATGGCATCGCACTCGAAGAGCTGATCACCTTCTTTCGGGTGCTCGACGACCACCGCATGAAAGGCGATCTTGACGCGCTTCGAGCGACGCTCGTGGCTCGGGGAATACGACACGCCGGCGTCTCGAAAGTATTGCGACCGATCACCGAATCCGATGCGAAGAAGTCCGCGCAGGATCAAGCGGCAGACGTTTACGTCGCCGCGATCCGCCATGTCGCGCTCGTGGTCGGAACCAAGTCAAGCGGCTCGGCACCGCGTTCAAAGCGCATCATTCATGAGCTCGTGGACCTCGCCGAGAACGACCCAGTCACGTTGCTCGCACTCGCCGGGTTGCGCGACACGGGCTCGGAGGAAAGTGAGCACGCGGTCGCAGTCGGCGCGCTATCGATAGCCCTCGGTCGCCGGATCGGGTTGGGTCGCGATCTGCTCGCGGACCTGGGCATTGCGGCGCTTCACCACGATGCAGGCCTCGCCGAAGTCGGCGAAGGCGCGAGCGGAGACATCGACCGGCATCCGGTCATCGCGCTGAAATCGATCTTACGTTTTGCGCCGACCGTCGCACTCTTCCGACAGGTTCTCTCCGCCTTCGAGCATCACCGGGACTTCCAAGGTGGCGGTCACCCAAACATCCAAGGACTTGGTAAACCTCATCTGTTTTCGCAGATTATTCGCATCACGAACGACTTCGATGGCCTCACTCGTGGGCGACGAAACCAGGATGCGCTCGACGTTGGCGAAGCCGTCTCGAAACTGCAACTGGGCTCAGGCAAGGCCTACAATCCGCAGCTGCTCGCGTTGTTTTTCGACTTGATTGGCGGGGTCGAAACGGAGCCCGGAAACGCACCTTCACCGGTCCCCAACGACGTTGACCTCATGCTCGCGGAGTTTCTAGGAAAATCCATCGAGGCACCACCGCCACCGCCCAAGCCTGTCAGCGACGTGGACCTCATGCTCGCAGCGTTCCTTGGAAAACCAATCGAGGCATCACCGTCACCGCCCAAGCCTGTCAACGACGTTGACCTCATGCTCGCAGAGTTCCTTGGAAAAAAAGCAGAGCCGCGCCCGCAAGCGCTCGCTGCAGCAGCACCGGCTGTCAAAGCCCCGAAGAAAAACGCGCTCGGTGCGATGAAACTGAAGAAGGTCCCACGCAAAAAAACGGTGGCGACGGTGTGAGTTCGGACCGTACGGGATCGCCTGTGACTTCGCAGACCGAACGGCGTTCCGAGGAGCTTCGACCGACTCCGTCACGCGTTACGCGCGGTAGTCCAAATAGTCGAGGCAATCCCAGAGATCTTCACGCAGCTTCGGATCGTTATCGATCTCGTTCGCGACAGTGTCCACTGCACGCTCGGCGGTCGCTCGCATCGACTTCAACTTGAGCGTGTCGCGCGAGAATTGGCCGAGCAAACTGAGCGTACGACGAGCGTCTTCCAAAGTTGGGACTGGCCCGCGCTCGTAAAGCACCTTGTCCAGCTTGATGCAGGCCTGGGCGACGACCGCCTCGAACTCACTTCTACTAACGATAGGCACGGGCTACCTCAAAGAGGATGTCGGACGAGGTCACTCGGTTTTGGAGAGCGTGGCCAGCGGGGAAGGATTCACCCGCTTGATGATGCGCAGCCAGTCGATATCCGCATGACCGAAGTCACTCGATAGGTTCGAGAAAGGCACCCCCACGAACACCGACGCCGTAAGGTCTTTTATCGAGAACGCCGAACCGAGACCAATCCATGTTCGACCGTCTTCCGAGTAGCCCGAGCTGACGTCGTTGCCGATGCGGTTCAAGGAGACGAACTGCGGGAAGGTGTCGGGTGCAGTGAGTTCCGTCCCGTCCACAGGCGGCATGCCTTTGCTGGTACGCGCAAGGCTCACGCGCTGCCGCGGCAGGTGCCGAAGCGAGGCCATCGCGAACACACTGTCGACGTCGGTGTTCTGTCGGAGCATCAGGCCACCGGCCTTGGCGTTGCCTCCGAGGCTCCCTCCCACGGCGGCAATCGCAGCAACGGCCGTGAAATCGCCGGACACGCTGCGATAGAAAAAAACGCCGTTGTCGCTGAGCCCTGCAAAATCATTGCTCTGACCGCTGAGTCGCAGCGCGCCTTTGACGGTCTCGAACTTTCCTTCCGCGTTGCCGAACTTTTTCAGCTGCCACGATCCGGCATTGAAAGTCGCGTCGTCGAAGTCCTCCCAGACGTCATAAACTTTGGCAGGATCGTCGAGTGCGGTGTCCGGTGTCAGCTTGCCGAAGTAGAGCCGAAAAGTGCCCGTACCGAGTTCGGCGTCAGGGGAGCGAAACCAAATCGTGGTTTTGGCGTCGTTCCAGTCCGAGGAAGGATCGAGCACCCGATTGAGCTCGATGACCTCGCCATCCCGCTCGAGGCCTAGCCGTACATCTGCGCCGTCTTCGCGCGCGAGTTTGTCTTTGACGAGGGCCGCATGGTCAAACGTCAGTGCGAGCGAATACGCTGGCGGAACGACGCCCGTTAGGACGATCGCGCGGCTGAACGGATAGGCCAAAAGCCCTGTCGGCGGCGGTCCTCCCGAGGTGGCGTCCGACGAAGGCTCGTTTCCGCAAGCCGTGAGCGCGGCTGCGAGCACGAGTGTCGATAGAACGCTTAATCGAGACATCCCCGCCAAATACCACACTTTTGCTACTCTTCGGCGAGAACGACGACCGGAGACCCTCGTTCGAGGCCCAACCCATCGGCGGCGCTCTGTTCGGCGCGAGCGAGCTCGACCACACCAAAGGAGTTGATGAGCGCGAGGTATTCACCCGGTCGCACATCCCCGTAGGTGCGGCGTAGGGGAAACACGTGACCGCCTGCGCGGACCGTGGGGTGCTTGAAATCCGCGATGAGTGCGTGGTCGATGTTGCTGATGAGGTTGCCGAAGTGGTCGACCGCGATGACCACGCCACGGACTTGACCCTTTAGGATCTGGGGTTCGTCCACCCACGAAGGCACGATTTGAAAAACTTGCGGTCCGAGGTCCTCGGGTTGAATTCGTCCCGTGGAAAGCTCGGCGCCGATGGGGGCGAGAATGTCCCGACCATGAAACGTCGCGCTCACGCGTTCGAGGTCGATCCCAAAGCGCGCAAGGCGCGTCATGTCGAGCCGATGAATGCTGAATTCACCGGAATTCACGAGCGGCGCGAGCAAACCGTTGTCCGGCGCGAGGAAGGCATGCCCCTGCACCACCGCGACGATGATGTCCCGCTCGGTGCCGACACCCGGATCGACCACCGCGATGTGAGTGGTTCCGTCGGGAAAGTAACGGTACGCCCGCTTCAGCCAAAAACCAGCCTCTGCGGGAAAATGGACGCTCGTCTCGTGGGTGAGATCGAGCACGCGGGACTGCGGCGCTCGCGAGAGCATGACGCCCTTCATCGTGGCGACGAACGGACCGCGATGCCCAAAGTCCGTGGTGAGGGTGATGACGCCCGACGCGCGAAAGCGATTCACACGTGCAAGTGTAGTGTAGCGAGGTGAGCCGCGGCTAGGTCGACGTGCAACGCCGCTCGTGGCATGGCTTGAAAGTGCACCTGCAGGAGCTCCGTCGAAAGTGTCTGGCGGCGGCTTTGGCTCTCGCGCTTCCGACGGGCTGTCGCGATCGAGAGCGGTGGCCACGCTCGGAACGAGTGAGAACCGATGCGCGGGTTCGCGAGACGGATTGCCGCTCGCTCGAAAAGTGCCCGGTCCTGGCGGGACCTTGCCCAAGCACCGGTCCCGTCGCGAGTGCGGGCGTGCCCGCCATAGGGCGGCTGGACGAGGCGAGAACGGCTCAAGTACGGGGGCGCTTCCCTTACGAGCCAGGCTCGACGCAGCCCTGTTGTTACAGCTGGACCGAAGGTTGCCACGGACGCCCCCTCCTCGGTGAAAACGGCACGGCTCTGCGCTCGGCAGCCGTCGAACGCGGCGACTGGTTTTGGGACCTCGGGCTTTCGTTGAACGCGGGGCAACACGCCGACGAGGTCGCCGACGGATGGTTGGAGCTGGGGCGGGATGAACACGCGTCGATCGGTGGATTTTTGCGAACCTCCATGGTTTTATTGGCACTCGGCGCACCG
This sequence comes from Polyangiaceae bacterium, assembly GCA_947502375.1. Taxonomy (GTDB): domain Bacteria; phylum Myxococcota_A; class Polyangia; order Polyangiales; family Polyangiaceae; genus SYFR01. The sequence goes on along the minus strand of CANMZR010000156.1, from coordinate 2,474 downwards.
AGTGAGCTCGTCACCGCCCAGCTGAAGGCGGCTGAAGACGAGGCAAACCACGCCTGTGTCGCCTTCGGGATCGCGCGCCATTTCGGCTCGACGCGAGGGCCCGGAGCACTCGACCTCGAGTCGCTGCCCAAACTCGTAACCGCCGATGAGCTCGCGCTCGACACGTTGCTCGGAGGTTGCATCGGGGAAACCCTCGCAGCCGCGGTGGCGTTCGAAGCGGCCTCCCGAGCAGCCCCCGAACTTCGGCCATGGCTCGAACACGCTGCCGAAGACGAAGGGCACCACGCTCTGCTCGCATGGCGCACGCTCGGGTGGTTGCTCCCGGGACTGCTCCACCCCGAACGACTCGAAAAGCCCCTCCGCACGGCGCTCGCTTTGCTGAATAACCGTGCTTTTTGTAAGCGAAAACACTCGCTCGAGCCTTTCGGTCTACTCGATGCAAGAACCACCAAAAAAATTACGGAGACCGCGCTCCGCACGATTGTCAGCCCGTGCTTGGAGGTTTTTTTTGGCGAGTCGATGGCACTTTCAGCTGACGGGCTCGAAGCGGCGCAACCCGAGAAACGCAGTCGCAGCGAGCGCCGCCGCCAGGGCTAAGAGGGGCAGCGCTGCGGGATGGACCCCGAGGGCTGGAGTTCCTGCCCAAGCATAGACGCCCCCACGCAACCAACCGAGGTGAAGAAGGGACCAGGCGAGGTCGCCCGCGAGGCGCGCCACCACCGGTAAGGCGCACAAGAGCCAGGCAACTCGGCGAACCATCGAGAGGCGCGAGCCCGGAAGACCACAGCCCAAGCCGACGGTGACGCCTCCCGTCAGCACCGCAAACAACATGCCGGCGAGTGGGAGGGGAGTCGCCTGCGCCACGCCCGTGAGAGCGTGCCGGGCGAGTTCATCCCCCGCTGCAAACCCGAGAGCCCATGCGCCCACAAACACGACGTCGGAACGCGCGGTGAAGCGCGGCAGTTTGGGCGCAAAACGCAACAAAATCGCTGCCAACGCGACTCCCAAGGAGCCGACGCGTAGCCACGGAAAAAACGGCACCATTCTCTCCGAATGCAGGACCAACCCGGCTGCGATGAGCAGCGTCGCTAGCGCGGCGAGTGCGACACCCAGCGCGGCGGCAACGCGTTCTTTGCGTGGACGGCCGAGCAGGAGAGCGAGCAGCCCGAGACAGGCGGGCAGCACGGAGCGCGCGCCGAAACGCAGCTCATCGAGAAACGTCGGGGACGGAGCTGCGAGCGCACGCAGCTCCGCGGTCGTCGCGAGCATGAGGAGCGTGTCCACATCGCGGAGACTTTCCGCAGGTGGCGCCGAGTGCACCCGAGCGCAGAGCCACGTGAGGCGTTCGTCGACCTCGCTAGCGGCGGAACTCTGAACGCCGTCAAGCCGTTCGAGACCCGGCCACAGCCCCTCGATGTGGGCGGCAGCGAGCCCGCGACTCGCGACCTCGCGGTCACCCCACGTCAGCGCCTGCCGGGCACGCACGAGACCGTCGCGAACACGGCCGAGAGCCGTGGCTCCCGAAGGCGTCGCAAACGTTTGCCGAGTCCGCAAGTTCGCGAGCATTCCTGGCAAGCTCGCTTTCGCCGAGCCCGCCGTGCTCAGCCATTCGGCAAGAGAGACGTCGTCGAGGACCGCGAGCTCGGCCGGCGCAAACGTAGGTGCGGGCGTCGAGGCGCGCTCTCGATGGCGCAAGGCCGAAACATAAAACGCGAGGTCCCAGCGCTCCTCGGCGGCTAGAAAGGCGTGGGCGACCATGGCGGTCCCCGGAACACCGAACGAAACCGTCTCCCAGGCGCGGCGCGGACTCAGGCGAAGCGCGCGACCCACGAACGAGGCCGGCGGCGGGTCGAGTGAACGGGCGCGGTCCGTGTCGGCTTCCCCAAAGCGACCATGGCATGACGCGCAGTGTGCCAAATAGAGCGTCTGGCCTCGCGCGAAGTCAGGAACGGCCGCGGGCAAACGGTCGAGCGCGTGAGCCGCAGCGACTTGCTCCGCGAGCCGCGAGCCGTGAGCCGTAACCAACTCCACCGACTGCAGTTCGAGCACGTCACGCCGTAACCGCTCGAGGTCCTTCACCCCATCCGGTAACTGCGGCACCATCGCATGGATAGCCGGGGCGAGCGTGTCGAGCAGGCTGAGTTGCTCCGCCCGGTAACGGGTGTACCGGTCGCGACCGAAGATGGGCTGGCCATACTCGGCGCAGACGTGCTCGAGGGTCGCTACGACCCGTGCGGCGTCGTCATCGGCCCCAAAAACCGATGGCACACGCCAACCAACCAGGGTCATCAGGAAGACGAGCACTTTCAGCGAACCCAGTTGCCGCGGCATCACCCATGATAGTATGCGGCTCACGCGCGTCTCGCGCGTCTTACCCAAGAGGTCCCTATGAAAAGCTTTATCCGTGCTGGTTTTGCCTTTGGTTCCGTCGCTGCCATCGCCGTCGCTTGTGCATCCAACGGTGACCCGGACAC
>CANMZR010000155.1 GCA_947502375.1 Polyangiaceae bacterium | reverse complement strand
GCTTCACCGTCGCGGAACGCAACACCAACAACGCGATCAACATGACGCGCACGGCGGAAGGTGGCCTAAGCGAGGTCAGCGGAATCGTCTTGCGCATGCGAGAACTCGCAGTTCAAAGCGCCAACGGCGATCTTACCTCGACCGACCGAGGCTACATCGACACTGAATTTCAGGCGATGAAGAGCGAGATCGATCGCGTGGCCAACTCGACACAGTTCAACGGCGTCGACTTGCTCGCCGGTACCAGCGGCGCCATCGCCTTCCAGGTTGGCATCGGCACCACTTCGAACGACACGATCTCGTTGACCTTCGGTGGCGTCTCGGTGTCGAACCTTGGCCTGTCCAGCATTTCTGTCGGCGGCTCCGTAGCGACCAACGCCACGGCCGCCATCACGGCGGTGGATACAGCACTCACTTCGGTTTCAACGTCGCGCGCGACGTTCGGTGCGGCACAAAATCGGCTCGGCATTGCCGTGTCGAACTCACAGACGATTCGGACGAACCTCGAAGCCGCGAACAGCTCCATCCGCGACGTCGACGTCGCCGAGGAGACGTCCCTGCTCGCGCGGTCGCAGGTTCTTCTACAGGCTGGCACCTCCGTGCTAGCCCAGGCGAACCAAGCTCCTCAGCTTGGTCTCTCGCTGCTCCGCTGAATGATTCGTTAACGTAACGACGCTGAGCCGTGTGCTGCTTCCGTAATGCCCACCCTGGGCACGAGGGAACGCGTCACACGGCTCGTGTCGTTTGTGGCGATGCTCGCACTGTTCGGGTCAATGGCGCCCGGCGCCGAGGTTGAACAGCGGGGCGAGTGACTTAAAACAACGGTCGGTTTATTTTCGCTAAAGAATTCCAGGAATCGTCCGTTCCGTGAGGCTAGAGGGGCTGCGTCGATAAGAAAGGCGCGGCCCGCTTTAAACAGCATGAGCATGAATCGCAAGCGAGCGCCAAGCCAGTTGGACGAGAGGGCGGCACACCAGCCGAACGCCCGGCTCACGCGCTCGTCGTTCTTACGGCTCTCGAGCGGTTTTGTCGTGACGGACCCGCTGAACGACCGCGCGACGATGGAGCTGTCCGATGCGCTTCAGGCCCGCCTGGCCGGGCGAGCTCAGACAACGTTGAGTGAAGGGGCATCCGTCTCGACACAGGCGTCTTCGATGTCCGGCGTCATCGCTCGACTGAGAGCGGTGGCCGAGCGTCTGGAAACTGGGGCGCCCTTTTCTGCGGCCAACGTGGAACTCTCGGAACTCATCGCCCAACTCCGAACCGGGCTTGAGGTGGCAGGTGGAAAAACGTCCCTGGGCAACCGACATTCGTTGCTGGAATTCGGACCGAACGGCGCGGCGCGCGCTTCGATTTCGTCGATGCATCGGCTGGCGGGGGCCCTCGCGCGAGCCCGCGCGATCGAGGGAAACCTCGCGGGAGCCGGGAGCGACACCGAGGCCCTAAGCCGGGCCGAGGAGCAAATGGTCCTCGGGCGTGCGCAGGCGCTGCTCGAAGAGGGTGTCGCTCGATTTGCCCAAGTATCCACACGGCCCCGGGCGCGTGAATTGCTGAACTGAGGCGCGGTTGAGGCCAGCGTCGGGCCTACGGGCACTCGCGGGCGACTCGCCAGCGAGTTAGGATGGATTCATGCGCTTCGCCGCTTGTTTCGTCCTCGTGTTCGCTTTGACCTCGATGGGTTGCCCACCGGTGAAGAAAAGCTCCGCGCCCGATGCCCCGCCGGGAGCGCTCTCAGGGGGCCGGGTGAACGCTCCAGCTGCCGAAGACGCGCCACCCATCGCTCGACGATCCGAGATGGTGGAACGGGTTCACGGGATAAACGTCGCTGACCCTTATCGGGAACTCGAGGATGCAACCGCGCCGGAAACGAGAGAGTGGCTCGCCTCGTTTGATGGGTACACCCGCAAGCACCTCAGCGCGCTCCCAAAACGGGACTTGCTCGAGAGCCGCCTGACGGAACTTAGCTACGTCGCATGGGTGGGTGCACCACGGCGCCACGGAAGCCGCTACTTTTGGACGCAACGAGACAAGGACCAAGAGAAGGCGGTCTGGTACTGGCGCGAAGGGCGGGCGGGCGCATCCAGAGTCCTACTTGATCCGAACCGCCTCAGCCGTGATGGCAGCATCGCGCTCCACGGCGTTTTTCCGTCCCTCGATGGACGCCTCATCGCGTACCTGCTTGCGGCGAACAACAAAGACGAAGCGACGCTGCATGTGATGGACGTCGCGACAGGAAAAATCTCGGACGTCGACTCGATCCCGGGTGCCAAGTACGCGTCCCCATCTTGGGAGCCGCTCGGCACTGGCTTTTACTACACGCGCGTCCCGACCGACCCGAGCATCCCGGTCGACAAGCTCCCCGGCGAGGCGGCCGTCTACTTTCACGCGCTCGGATCCGCGCCGGGCACCGATCGAATTGTTCGAGAAAAGACTGGCGATCCGCGGACGTTCCTCGGCGCAGCGGTCTCCAGGGATGGGCATTTTTTGATGCTGGAAGTCCTTCATGGCTGGACGCGAAACGATCTCTATTTCAAAGACCTGAGGCAGCCTAGCGACGTTTGGCAGCCGCTCGTCGTTGGCGAAAACGCGCACTTTCATCCCACTGTTTGGAAGGATCGCTTTTACGTTCGCACGGACCTCGCGGCAGCTCGTTACCGTTTGATGGTGGTCGATCCAGCGAAGAGCGTGAACCTTGCGGCTTGGAGCGAGCTCATCCCTGAAGAGCCGCACGGCGTGCTCGAAGATGCGGAGATCGTAGGTGGGCACCTCGCGCTCAAGTATCTGGAGAATGCCTCGAGCCGGCTCACGGTGCTGAGCCTGGACGGTAAGCCGGTCCGGGAAATCGCAACGCCGACCATCGGCACACTTGGCGCCCTCGTAGGCAACCCCGAGGACGATGAGGCCTACTACTCGTACGAGTCGTTTCTGACGCCGGCGAGTGTGTTCGAGACGTCGATTCTGAACGGCGGGCAGAAGGCGTTCTTCGAAGTCAAAGTCCCAGTGGACCCAAGCCCTTACCTGCTCGAACAGGTGTTTTATCCGTCCAAAGATGGCACCCGAATCTCGATGTTCGTCGTTCGCCGTCGTGACATGCCGAAGGACCGCTCGACGCCATTTTTACTGACCGGTTACGGAGGGTTTCAAATCTCCAAAGTGCCAGCATTTTCTGGCACTTTATTCGCGTGGCTGGAGCGCGGCGGCGGCTACGCACTACCGAACCTGCGCGGCGGCGGGGAGTACGGCGAAGACTGGCACCGCGCTGGAATGCTCGAAAAGAAGCAGAACGTGTTCGATGACTTCATCGCAGCGGCGGAGTGGCTCGAGACCAACGGCTACACGGCGCGCGAGCGACTCGCCATCAGCGGCGCATCGAACGGAGGCTTGCTCGTCGGGGCCGTGATGACGCAGCGACCCGAGCTCTTTCGCGCCGTCGTCTGCGCGGTTCCTTTGCTCGACATGGTGCGCTACCACCGCTTCGGCTCGGGCCGAACGTGGATAAGCGAATACGGCTCTTCGGAAGAGGCAGAGCCGTTCAAGGCCCTCTACGCTTATTCGCCCTACCATCACGTCACAGCTGAGACGCCCTACCCCGCGCTCTTGATGCTGACGGCCGACAGCGACGACCGGGTGGACCCCATGCACGCCCGTAAATTCGCAGCGCAGATCCTCGCCGCGAGAAAAAAGGACCACGTCGACCACCCCGTGCTCGTTCGGGTCGAAACGAACTCCGGGCACGGCGGGGGAGACATGATCAAAAAGAACGTCGAGCGGAGCGTGGACATGTATTCATTCTTGTTTGACAAGCTCGGCATGAATCGCTGAGCCATGGGGATCGCAGCCTGGACCGCTCGGGGCGTGGCACTCGGAGTGCTCGTCGCGCTCCTCTCCACCCTGGTAACGAGCGCCCTCGTGGTCGCCTTCGTTGTGCGCCTCCCAGCCGATTATTTTCTTGCGACAGGTGGGGTGGAACAGCGTGCGTTCTCGTCGCCATTTCGACGTCTCTTGCATCGCGGAGGGAAGAATCTCCTCGGCTTTCTTCTCGTCTGCGTCGGCTTGGTGATGGCCCTACCCGGCGTCCCCGGCCAAGGTCTGCTGACGATGCTGGTCGGGTTGATGCTTCTCGACGTTCCGGGCAAGCGCCGGCTCGAGCTCGCGTGTGTTCGCCGCCCACTCGTCCTCAGAGCCCTCAATCGAATCCGTGGGCGCTTCGACCGGCCGCCGCTCGAGGTGGAGGAGCAAGAACTCGTAAGACGCTGACGCGTCAGGTGCGGCGGTTGCCCAGGAGTCGCAGCATGTACAAAAACAGGTTCACGAAATCGAGGTAGAGGATGAGCGCGCCATGGAGGGCCTCCTTGTGATCCTCGTCGGTTCCTTCGTTTCCGATGACGTTCAGCTGCTTTATCTTCTGGGTGTCGTAGGCGATGAGACAGGTAAACACGATCACTCCGACGAAGGTGGTCAGCCAGTGGAGCAACGGACTCCCCAACACCAGGTTCACGAGCGACGCGATGAGAAGCCCGATGAGCCCCATCATCGCGAAATGACCGAGACCGCTCAGGTCCTTCTTCGTCGCATAGCCGTAGGCACTCATGGCGGCGAAAGTGCCTCCCGTCACGAAGAACGTGCTCGCAATCGAGCTCTTTGTATAGAGCAAAAACACGATGGAAAGCGTGAGACCATTGACGATCGCGTAGGCCAGAAGCATCGCGCCAGCGGTCAGGGCGCTGACCCGCCGAGCGACGCTCGCGAAGGTCCAAACCATGATGAGCTCAATCCCGAGCAGGCCGTAAAACACGAGCGGGTTCGTAAAGATGAGTTGCGTCAAAGCAGGTGTCGCGGCGACCGCGAGCGCCGTGGCCCCCGTCACGGCCAGGCCAACGGCCATGATGAGGTAAACCTTGCGCATGAACGCCGCGTTTTCGACAGCGACGCGTTCTTCGTAACCGGCGTAGATGGATTGAGGGTCGAAGCGATTCACAGATGGGCCTCCAAGGTGGGTTGTCAGACCGTATCACGCCAGCTTAAGGGAAGCACACTCGTGCGCCTTTAGGTTTTTCGGCAGGGGCTTCGCGGCGTCTTTGTAAGAACACCCAGACCCTCAGGATTGTTTCGGCTGCGGCGCGGGAGGGGCGGCTCCCGGCTCCGGGGCCGTGCCGTCACACGTCGAGGTGCAGGACTGTGTGCACACGTCGTCGATGCAGTCCGTGGCGCAATCGACGGATTCCGTCGTTCCGGGGCCGCATGGCGAGTCGGGAACACATTGGTCGAAACAGCCAGCGGGCTCGGGGACGCAGCCCTCGGAGGCGGCGCAGGGGAACTCCGTGGCCTCGCTCGGCAAGCATACCCGCTCGACGTGGAAGCCCGCATCACACGCTTCGACCGGAGGGGGCAGGCACTCAAAGTGGCAATCGGTGGAGCCCGTGTCGGGGGCGATGGACGCTTTTGCGCGGCCGGAAACAGGGGTGCAATCCGCGCCCGAGCACGGGGAACGCGGCCGCATGGGCGAACCCACGCAAACCTCCTGCGCCTCGCGACCATCGGGGCAGACATCGGGGGCGCAGGAAGGGAGGCAAACCGGCGCCGGCTCGGCACAACCGAGGCTCGCCCCACCGGGGTTGGACACGTCGTCGGCGACCGGGGTTTCTTTCGAGCACACGGTCTCGAGATGCGTGCCCGCCGCGCAGACTTCCACGGTGGGCTCGGGCGGCAGGGGGTTCTCGACGATGCCGTCGCAAGCGCTCAAGCCGAGCAAGGCGACGACGGAGGCGGCCGTGAGGGCGGAAGCGGAACGACCAATAAGCTGAGTGCGAAGCATCGAGAGCATGGGGCAGGACCTCGTGGGATGGGTGGTGGGTTGGGAACGAGGAGGCAGGATCAGGTTCCGTGCCAAAGTTTCGAATTTAGAAAATCGTTGTGAGATCAATTGGTTACCGGTAACGGCCGTTGCAGAGCGCCGTTGTTGATTCGCCAGAGCGGCGCCCAATGCCGGCATTGTGCCAACTGGCACAGCGACGGCACGGCGATGGCGCGGCGATAGCGCGGCCATGGCACAAGCAGGCGCACCGGTGGCCGAGGTTCAGATCTCCGGAGTCTCAGGCGCTACAAACGCAGTGGCACCCCTCGACGAATCCCATGCCGCCAAGGCCCCCGGTAGGTGGAACGTGCCCGCAGGGGCGCCTCGCGAAGAGCCGAAGAGCGTGAAAAACGCCCTTCAGCCAATCACTTCGGCGGAGGCTCGGTTACCACCGCGACGCCAGGCTCGACAATCCAGCGGAACTTATCGACCAAGGTCGTTGAGTCCAGAACTCCGTCGCCCGAGTCGTAGACGCCCCATCGCAGCTTGATGACGCTGTCCGTCTTGCCACTCGCCGTCACGGGCGCCTGGCTCGAGAGCCAGCTCGTTGAGCCGTGATCATTTGAAAAACTTCCCGAATCGAAACCGAAGCCGGTGCCCAGCAATTCGGAATTGCCAAGGGCGCACGTGAACGATTTGCCGCCCGCCTGGCACGGAGAGGGTGGATTACCGGGACAACCGCACACGCCGAGAAACGCGTTGTTGACGCTGATAGGGTTCCCCATCTGGTCGAAGGAAATGTTGCCGTCCAGCTGCTTCGCCGGGAACGGCTCGAGGAGCGCCACGAAGAAATCGTTGTACGAGGAGCAAACGAAATTGGGCCACTCGTAGGTGAAGAAGTCAAAGTCGAACGCGAGCCCATGCGCGTTGGTTGGCACGCGTAGCTCGAGCTCGAGAGCCGCGCCGTCATGCGGCTCGCCGGTGATGTCCCCGGGACAGGCCGGCGATTCCTTGGGGAAGCCCGTCGGCTGACCGCTCGAGTAGCCCTTACTGAAACCCGACACGGATTTATAACCGGGGGTACCCGGCTCGCGCCCGGTCCCACTCGAGAGCGCGAGCATTCGCTTGCCCTCGCGTACTTTGACGACCTTCCCAAACTGGGGAAGCACGCCGTGCCCAAGGTGAAAGTTGGCGCTTTCAGTCACATCAGACGGGGGAGGCGCGCCATCGGGCAACACCCACTTCGCGCTAACGAGACCCCAATCCTTCACACCGGTCGACACCTTGCAGATCCCCACAGCCTTGGCCGCCACCATGGCGTCCGCTTCATCGACCGCAAGATCGTCATCGCAAGCAACGAGATCGCTCACTTCATCGGTCTGGCCATTGCAATTCTCATCGAAGGCCATGGCGCCGTTCTTCGTTGGCGCTTCGATGGCGCCCGGATTCACGTTGGGATCGCAATCGTTGCAATCACCCGCCGCACCGGTGTACCCGTCTTGATCGAAGTCTTCGCTCGGCGCGGGCTTGTCGCAAGGGACCACGCCCCCACCCGAGCCACTGCTGCCCACGGGACTGAAACCTCCGCCCACCCCGTCGGTGGCGCTCGACGATGGGGCCACTCCGTCAGCCCCACCGGTGCTCGAGGACGACGCCGCCGTCAGCTCATGCTTTTCGGGATTCGACGAGCAAGCTCCGGCGAGGACCCACGCAAGGGCAACACAACAACCACTTCCAACCGTCCAATTACGCATTGTTGATCCCTCTAAAAAAAGCAGCGTCGAAACGTCTCGGGGCGTTCAGAGCTTGCAGACGAAGCCGGCACCAAAGTCCGAGCACATGTAACCCGCTTTGCAATCGGCTTTCTTGGTGCACGTTTTGAAGCACACCCCGAGTCCGTTATCCTGAAAGTTGCCGCCGAGCATCGAAGGTTCCGCGCAGAGCGAACCGGCCGCGCAATCTTTCGCGACGAGATCGCAATACTCGCTGCAATAGCCCTTGGGCCAACCGTACGAATTGTCATCGATGCACAGAGGATCGTTGCCGACCGCCTTGCACTCGGCATGGTCGATGCAGTCGACGCCGACAGCGCCCGCGCCGGGTTTGCAGCTCGCGGTTCCTTGGCAACTCAGCGGATCCGCACAGTCCACGAGACCGTCCGAGTCATCGTCGAAATTGTTGGTGCAATTCGACTCGGGGAAAACCTCGTTGAGCTCGATGCCGAACGAGCCGAAGTCGAGCGCGCTGACGCCGTCGACGAGAATAAAATATTTTTGGCCCTTGGTCACCTTCATGAGGAGCTTCTCACTCTCGAAGGGTCCACCCGTATTGGCACAGGCAACCTGAGTCGCGGCATCGCCGCAGGCCGTCCTCATCGAGAGGCTCATGTCGGCGTCCGGAAAACCGAGGGAGACGATGACATCCACCGAGGCCGTAGCCGTGTACGTGTAGACGATCTCGGGGCCCGAATCCGCGGAGCAACTGCTCTTCAACAGGTCCGGGCGGCCTTCGGTCGAATTAAAATCGAAATCGCCATCACCGATGACAAATGGCATCGCGCAAGAGTCTGTACACGTCGGCGCATTTCCACACTCGCTATCAGCACAATCCGTGTCCCCGTCCATGTCATCATCGGCACCATTTGCACAATCTTCAAGCGGAGTGCACCCGGAGACGACAACCGTACAGAAGGCATTGCACTGAAGCTCACCGGTGGCGAGACCATAGCTCTGGCAAGTTTTACCGGCGAAATCATTCATGTCGCACGCTTCGCCCTTTTCCTGGACGCCGTTGCCACACATCGGGCCGGCGCCGCCGCTGCCGCTCGAAGAGGACGAAGAGGACGAAGAGGACGAAGACGCGCTGCTGGAAGAGACGCTGGCTGAGCTTTGGTTGCTGCCGCCGATGCCGCCGATGCCGCCGATGCCGCCGTCACCGCCGCCGGGACCGCTGAGCGCGCCAGAGCTGTTCGTGTCGGACCCGACCGCGGCACAGCCTTCCGAACCGGCCGCAACGGCGATTCCAAGCCCGAACACGGAGGCGATCGTTTGGAACGCGCGGCGACGCAAAAGTATAGTCATCTTAGGGCAAAGTATTGCCCAAAGACGGCGCGATGAAAAGCACGGAAAGCAATTGGCGCTATCCAGCGGTGTACAGGCGAACCGCAAAACGCCCTTGATCGGCCGTGGGAGTGCAACGCAAGCCGTTCTTTCCCCCGACGCCGAAGGGCCGGCGTCAGCGCCGAAGGGCCAGCGTCAGCGCCGAAGAGCGAGCGTCAGCGCCGAAGGGCGAGCGTCAGGTTGCGGCAGGCTCACCAGCCGCCTTCACGCGGTCAAGGACGCGCTTCCAGCGTTTGGCTTTTGCTCCGACTTTGGGGCTCTGGGCCACTTTGCGAGCGAGCTTGAGTTCAAGGTTCTTGGTCTGTCGATCCGGGCGTGCCATGAGGCGCGGGAGCTTGGGGCGAGGTTCGGTTGCGAAGCAAGTCCATTCGCTTGAGCGACGCCCGGTCGACGGATAGGCTCGTGCCTCGATTCAGTTCGATGGCTTCGGGGTGCGAGGGTGGTCCATCAGAGATTAAGCCTACTCAAACGTGTCGGCAGCCCCGGAGCAAGAAGGATGCGCAGCGAACGGACGCGCCTTCGCAACGAACGGGGGCGTGTAAATTCTCGAGCGCACTTCTGTTATAGGAGACAAACCTTCGACGATGAGTTTAGTTGGACGAGGAGCAGAGCCGAAGAGTTCCGAAGTCACTCCCCGGGATGTCTACACGCGCCGGCGCGAATTTTTAAAGCGAGCGGGGGCCTTCATGGCGACCAGCGCGGGCTGGGGAGTTGCGCTCTCCTGGCTCTCGACACAGGGAACGGCCAATTCTTCAGCGCCCCGGCTCCCAGCAACGCCGCCTACCCCGCCTCCCGGACGAACGGACCCGTGGCGCCCCCTCACCTTGAGTTCACTCAGCGAGCCACGGGCCGACGCGACGCCGTTCGACGCCGTGACGACGTACAATAATTTTTATGAGCTCGGCCTCGGCAAGTCGGACCCCGAAAGGCATGCCGATACCCTCCGAGTGACGCCCTGGACGGTGCGAGTCGAGGGCGAAGTGCACGAGCCCCAAACCATCGACCTCGAAGATCTATTGCGCTTTTTCCCGCTCGAAGAGCGCATCTACCGCATGCGCTGTGTCGAGGCCTGGTCAATGGTGATTCCGTGGGTAGGTTTTCCGCTAGCCGCCTTGCTTTCGCGTGTGAAGCCCACGAGCCACGCCCGTTTCGTGCAATTCACGACACTTCTCGATCCGACCCAGTTGCCGGGCCAAAAAACGGCGGTCCTCGACTGGCCTTACGTCGAGGGACTGCGCCTCGATGAGGCGATGCATCCGTTGACCCTCTTGGCGGTGGGGCTCTACGGCGCGCCGCTGCTAGGGCAGAATGGTGCGCCCCTGCGGCTGGTGGTTCCCTGGAAATACGGCTTCAAGAGCTGCAAATCGATCGTGTCGATAGCCCTCACACGCGAACGGCCAAAAACCACTTGGGCCAGCGCCGCCCCGCGCGAATATGGGTTTTACGCGAATGTGAACCCCACGGTGGACCACCCGCGCTGGAGTCAAGCAACGGAACGTCGCATCGGCCGGCTCGAACGGATTGAGACGTTGCCGTTCAATGGTTACGCGGAC
>CANMZR010000154.1 GCA_947502375.1 Polyangiaceae bacterium | reverse complement strand
CGTCGAGGCGGAAGCACCCCCGGAACGGCCCCACCGTGGGGCGATAGCTCACACTTCGCTCGCTCGAAGCCTCCGTTCGTTCGAGAAACACGAGGCCGGTACGACCCGGCACTCGGTCCACGCGGCTCGCATCGACGCCGAGCGCCTCGAGGGCCGCGCAAAGCCCGCGCCCCAGCGCATCGTCACTGGCCGTTCCGGCTACCGCCACCGGATGGCCACTCTTTGCGAGCTGCATCGCCACATTCGCCGTGGCCCCACCGGGTACCCGACGCAGTTGCTCACCGGTCTCGAGAGACGTCCCGGGAGCGACGTGCAGATCCCACAACAACTCCCCAACGCTCAAGATCACGTCGCGTCTCCTCGGCCATGAATCTCGAAAGCTTGCTCTACAAAATCGATGACGCGACGAGCAAACGGGTTGAGCGAGGTGCCCGTCCCTGCGGCCGAGTCGAGAAACGCGAGGCGCTCAGCCGCGCTGAGGACGTCACCGCGACCGCCGCAGTCACGGCACACGATGCCGCCCGCAGCGACGTCCAAAATCGACCGTGAGCGTTCGGGGCACGGCTTTCGGCAACGAACGCAGCATTCGAGTTCGAGGCCCCACCCCGACGCGCTGAGCAGCCTGAGCCCCGTTGCGGCGAGCAACGTCGCGGTTTCATTGTCTTGCGATCCGTCATGCACTCGGTCATGCGCTCGGTCATGCACGGCGTCCTGGGCCACGGCAAGGTGGTCGAGCCGGTCGAGCAGCATGTTGACCTCGTACCAGAGCTGCGGTTCCGCGCTGCGGTTCGGTGCTGCCCGGCGCAACCAGCGCAGAGCCTGCCCAGCGGCCTCCATGGTGGCGAGCCGCGAAGTCAGTCCGATGCGCGCGCGTTCGATGCGAGCCTCGGTCAGCGTCCCCAATTCACGTACGGGCGAGCAGTCGATCTCGACTTGCAAGAGGTGCATGGGTTCGAGGGCTCCAAAGCGTTTCGCCGAGCGTCGAGCGTTGCGGGCAACGGTCGCCACCATGCCCACTGTCTCCGTGAAGAACCGGACGATCAAGTCCGCCTCCCCGAGTGGATGACGCGATACCAAGAGCGCCGACGTCTCGAGGCGGGTCTTCGCGAGGCGAGTGGCCGAGTGCCCCATGGCAGAGGACGCTAGCACGGCTGCCCCAGCCGAGCGGGGCGTCGCATCGCTGCCGCAGGACGCGATAACCTGCCGCAGGACGCGATAACCTGCCGCAGGACGCGATAACCTGCCGCAGGACGCGATAACCTGCCGCAGGACGCGATAACAGAGCCGCGCGCGAAAATAACAAAGCCGCGCGCGAAAATAACAAAGCCGCGCGCGAAAATAACAAAGCCGCGCGCGAAAATAACAGAGCCGCGCCCGGAACGTGGTCCTACACGGCTCGAGTCGAACCGACCGGGCACTGACCGCAAGGGTTTGCTGACAGGTCCTTGACCGATAGCTCCTGTGGGCGGTCGTAGCCTCGCGGGCGCATCACGATGCTGAGCGCGAGCGTGAAAAGAAGCAGGAGCAGCACGAACGCGATGGCCACGCCAAACCGACGCCCGCCGGCTTTTGCGATCGGGGCCGCGATGCGCAGGGGCGCTATCGAGACGATGCGACGTCCGGCGGTGTAGCGCCCCAAGACCTCATCCGGGCTCAAGCCAACCGCGCTCGCATAGGCTTTCAAAAACCCGCGAGTGAACACTTCCCCAGGCAAATCGTCGAAGTGGTCCGCCTCGATTCGCTCGAGGGACTGACTCGGGATGCGCGTGGCACGAGCGACTTCACCCAAGCTCATGCCGCGCGCCAAGCGCGAACGTTTGAGAAAGGTGCCGATGGTTTCCATGGATCGCGTGCGTGAACGGAGCGCCTTCGGGATTCGGGTTTTGAGAGCCGAAACGCGTTGGTCTTCCGTCAGGTGGACACTCGACTAACCATCCATAAGCCGGGACCGCAACCCTTTTTGTATTCAAAGCGCCCGAGCGATTTTTATTTTTCTTATAATAACAACTACTTACGTTCTTGGGAGTGTCTTGGGCGCGTCCGCAATCGTCCTTACGGAGTGGTCTGAAGCCCGGCTGAACAGGCCCGGCCGCTCGCGGTCAAGGGGGCCAGCTCACGGCAGTGCTCGAAGTCTTTGGCGGCCCCGGCCGGGTCGTGGAGCTCTTTTCCGACCCGTCCGCGCGCTAAAAACGCATCCTGAAGGCGCGCGCAACCTCCCTCCTGGATCCCGACCGCGCGCGTGAATGCTTCGCGAGCCGCCTCGAATTCCCGCTGTTTTTCAAAGGCGAGGCCCAGTCGGTAATGCCCGACGCAGAACAACGGCTGCGCGGCGACGGAGCGCTGGAGGGCGCTGACGGCTTCGGCCCCCTGACCCGCCTCGAGGTAGGCCCAACCGAGATTCCCCCAAGATTTTTCGGGCGATTGATAGAGCATGTCGTGGGCGAGCGGCTCGAGGACCAGGATGGCTTCCTTCGGCTTGCCGCGGTGCACGAGGACCACGCCCAAGGTGTTCTTGGCGTCTCGCATTTCGGGGTCGAGCTTCAGCGCCTGCCTTACGAATTGCTCGGCCTCGTCGTATCGGCAATCAGGCGAGGCATCGTCGTCGGCGCAAAAAACCAGCATGACGAGAGAACCGAGATAGGCCGCGCTGGCGTTCTCGTCGTCCAGTTCGATGGCCCGCCGCACGTGAGCGAGCGCTTCGCGCATGCTGTTTCGCTTGAATGCGTCGAAGGCCAGGTCGTACGCGGCTTGCCCCCGTTTCACCGTCTCGGCGCCGGGTTCGCGTGCCCGGCATCCGGCGACTGCAGCGGCCAACACCAGCGAGAGAACGGTCAACGAGCCTAAGCGCACCGTTGGCTCATGCCGAGGGACGGGCCACTGGGCCAAGTTCTCGCGTGGACCATGCGCGCTTAGCTGAGCACCCGCAACGAGCCTCGAACCACGCCGTAGCCTTGCTCGCTGCCGAGCTCGCGCCAAAGCTGCTTTGGCTCCAGTTCCTTCGCGAGCAGTCGCCGGTAGCTCGAGACGATCTTGCCGACTTGCTCGACACTCTCCCGGACGAGCTCGATCCGCAAGCGTCGGACTCCAAGGCGGTCGAGTGCGGGCACGAGGTCCGCCGCGCTCTGCGCCCGAGCATGGAAGACGGTGTTGCGACAGCCAACATCCGCTTCGACGGGGTGGTCCATGCCAGCTCGGTCGCGAAGCGAAAGTTGGTGCCGGTCGCATGGGCGTCCGCAGGTCCGGTGGTCGGCACCGTTCGAGAGGAGCGCCGCGATAACGCAGTGTTCCATATGAAAAAGAGGCATCGGATGGTGCACGACGACCTCTGCGAAGGGGGCCAGTCCGGAGCCGAGCAACGCCAGCAACTGCGGCGCGTCGAGGTCGAACGCGGGCGTAAAGGCACCGACCCCACGACTGAGAACTTCCGCCGCGCTCAGGCGATTGACGACGTTCAGCGAAAAGTCAGCGATGCGGAGCCAGGGCTCGTGGACGCCGCCGCGCAGGGCACCGAGTCCCCGCACGAGGACGCCGTCCGGCGACAAAGATGCGAGGTAACGGTCGATCTTTTCCTCGCCCGGCTTGCGAATTCGGGGCGGGGCCAGGCCGAGCCAGGGCGTACCCTTCGAGCCCTTCGACCGCAGTGCCTCAACCGCTCGCCCGGTGCCGGTCAGTTCCAGAAAGTCCAGGTAAATCCCGTCCGCACCGGCCTCGAGGGCGGCCTCGGCCTGGCCGAGATTGCGACAGAGGACAAAGAGGCCTCCCGGGGGCGGAGCCGCTGTGGGCGGGGCTTGTTGAAGGAGCGCGAGTTGGTCATCCGCGGCCGGTCGCTGCGCGTGGCTTGTGCGCTCGGGAGTGGTGCTGCTGAGCAGGGCTTCGACGAGTGCCCGTCGGCCTCGATTGAGCGCGGACAAAGCGAGGTGCGGTGCGGGTGGCAGGTGGAGGGTCAGCGTTCCCAGTTCGAACGGGGTTTCCCCTAGTTTCCCAAGCTTTTGACGCAAATCATCCAAGCTGAGGCCGTCGCCCGTGGCTTGTTCTACGACGCCATCGAGCACGACTTCCGCGCGTGAGTGGCCGTTCGTTCCGGTCAGCCGGGCCGGCGCTCCGAGGGTGCCACTCAGCTCCATATCGAGGCGCCTTCGACCTCGTTGCGCCATCGCCCTGGCTCGCCGGTCGCGGGTTGGATCGTCGGTTTTGAAAACCCGTCGTCCGCCCTCAGGCGCGCTCGTCTCTCGGTCGGGACCAAGCCAAACGGTGGCCGTCCGTCCCGCGGCTGCCGTGGTCACGTCCTGGCCGTCGACATGCAGCGACCACACGCGGCCCCCAAACTCGCCGAGGCTGGCGAGGCCGCCTTCGACCAGGAGCCCGTCGCCTCGTGCCAGGTCCGCCGAGAGCAAGGCCGTGAACTCGCCGCGGCGACCCGCCTGGCCGGCGCGAATGGTCCCGACCTCCATGCCGCGATGGTCGCAACCCCGACCCTCGACGAGCCGCTGGTGGTCGATTCCGCCGAGAAAGCCGGGGCCCGAGCCTCGGCTGAACGTCATGAGGGCGAGGGTACGATCCTCGAGCGTCGGCGGCAGCGCTCGGCCCACCGCGGCGTCGACGGCTTTTCGGTAAAGGGCCGTGGTTGCCGCGACGTACTCGGGGCTCTTCAGGCGACCTTCGATTTTGATCGAAGCGACGCCGAGTGCGCACAATTGGGGGACGAGCGCGCTCGCTTCGAGGTCCTGGGGTGACAGCAAATACGCGGCGTCACCGAGGTCGCGCAGGACCCCGTCGACCAGCAACTCGTAAGGGAGCCGGCAGGCCTGAGCGCATGCTCCGCGATTCGCACTGCGACCACCGATGGCTTCGCTGGTGAGGCATTGCCCAGAATAGGCAATGCAGAGCGCACCGTGCACGAACACCTCGAGGTCCGTGTCACTGGCGCGCCGGATGGCCGCAATGTCGTCGAGCGACAGCTCCCGCGCCAGGATGACCCGAGTCGCGCCAAGCTCCCGTGCGAGGTCGACTGCCTCGGCATCGGTGCACGTCATTTGGGTTGACGCGTGCAGCGGCAGCCCGGGCGCAACCTCCCTCGCAAGGCGGGCACAGCCGAGGTCTTGCACGATGATGGCGTCGACGCCGGCGGCTTCGCACGTTCGAATCGCAGTTGCCATTCTGGCGAGTTCATCGTCGAAAATCAGCGTATTTAGGGTGACATAGCCTCGCACGCCATGGCGGTGGAGGTAGGCGATGGTCTCCTCGAGGCCACTGGAATCGAAATTCGTGGCGCGAGCCCGTGCGCTCCATTGCTGCAAACCGAAATAGACGGCGTCCGCGCCTGCGTGCACGGCGGCTTCCAAACAGGCCCGGTCGCCGGCGGGTGCAAGAATCTCTGGGGCACGCATCAGACGGAGTCCTCTCGGGTCAGTTGCCAGACCGCAGCTATCGTTCCGAACAGCTGGGCGATTGGCGCATATTCCGGTGACAAAAGGCCCGCACTCACGACCATCGAGCCGAATACGGCAGGTGCGGCGAGCACTCCAAGGGTCGTGACCGTGCGCTTGCGCCATTGGTGCGCGAGCGCGATGGCAACCGCAGCGTCGCGCACGTCGTCCATGACGGTCGCAATTCCCAATTCGTCGCTCGGACGTCCCGCGTTTCCCATGACCACGCCGACGTCGGCGGCTTTCAGCGCCAACCCATCGAGCGGGGTATGCCCAAGGACGGCCACGATCGCGCCGGCGTCGCGGAGCCGTGCGATGGCAGCGCCCTGTTCGTCGTCGCGTACTTCCGGCCGCAAGTGATCGATGTCAAGCGCTCTTCCAAGGGCTTCGCAAGTCACTGAAGTGTCGGAAGAGATCAGGACCGGCTCCACCCCGACGTCGAGCAAGTGTTGGACGGCCGCTCGTGCGCCGGTTCGCAGGCCGTCTTGCAACCCACACAGGCCGAGGAGCCTGCCTGAGCGTGCCACCAGGATGACCGTGCGCCCGGCGGATTCGAGTCCGGTCATCGCATCTTCCGCTACCGCGACGCTGATGCGGCGCTCCATCATAAGATCGCGTGTTCCCACGCAAACGGCCTCTCCGTTGCTCGCAATACCGGTCACTCCCCGGCCCTCGTGACTGCGTCCGTTGCGGACGAGGTCGCGCGCCAGCCCGCGTTCCTTGGCGGCCCGTTTCAACGCCCAGGCTACGGGGTGTCGCTCGATGGAAAGCGCCGCCGCCGCGATCGTCAACACGTCGTTCGCAACCAGCGCGCGGCCAGACGCCTCTGCGTGACCGAAGAGTTCGATTTCGGAGAGTTCGGGCTCGCCGCGTAACAACGTACCGCGTGCGCAAAAGACCGCCGCCGTGGCGCGAGCTGCACGGTCCCACGCCTCGGCGCTCCGGAAAACAATCCCGCGATCAAGCCCCAAAAGCACGCTCCGCGCGACGGAGAGGCTCGGCAGAACCGCAATCGAGATGCTCGCCAACGCCGCATAAACAGCGACGCCGACCATCGCTACATCGAGTGGCTTGCCCCGCATCGCAGCCTGCAGGGCCGCGGCCCCAAGTGCCGCCGCTACGGACCAGCGCTCGACGAAGCGTCGGGATTGTCGCGGGGTCTCGGCGTGAACATCCGGACGATAGAGCGGCGAAAGGAGCCCTCGCGAGAGGGCGCGCTCGTCCCCTGCGAACGTGCACACGCCTCGGAGCTGTCCGGTCAGAATGCGGGTTCCAGCGACGACCACGTCCCCGGCGCGGCGGCGCAAGGGCGCGGCTCCAACCACCCAGGAGAGCACCGTGGCGTCGCCTTCGGTCACTTCGAAATCGACCGGGACGATTTCGTCCGCGCTGACGAGGACGGCTCGCCCGGGTTCGGTCAGCACTGTCGGAGCCAGGCCCTCCGAACTCTCAAGAAGTTGAACAATCCACTGGCGTCCGCGGTCCACGGCGCGGCTGGCGGCCGCGGTCAGCCCGATGGTGCTCGCGTTCACGGTGACGATCGTGGCTGCGACGAAAAGCGCGCGTTGGTTCGAAGCGGGGTCCAAGGCCCAGCGGCTCGCAACCGCCACCGAAAGAGCGAGCGCTGGTGGGGCGACCGATGCCATCCAATGCGGGTAGGCGGGGTCCTCGGGGGCCGTGCCGCTCGTTGCGCGCCGGCTGCCCCGCGCCGTCAGGGTGTGCCCGGCAATCGTGGCTGTTCCGACCGCGATGAGGACGAGCCGCGTGAGGCGCACGAGCTTCGTCGAATCTGCAAGCTCGAGCGCCATTCCGAGGAGGCCCGCGACCAGCGTCAACGCTACCAACAACAGGGCCGCATCGCGCTCACTGGCGGCGGCGCCGGGTACCTGAAAACGTTGCGTCGACAACGCTGCGACCGGCTCGATGAGTTCGTCCGGATTGTGCGGAACTGCGGGCGGCAGCGCGTCCCTCGGTCCGTTCAGCGGCTCGGGGGTTCGCATGGGTGCGAGGAGCGGGTTCTCGACCGACGACGACGTGATGGCGACACGGGGGTTCGTCGGCTCAGACCGAGGTCGTTCCAGGAACGCCACGCGACAGTTCTCGAAATTGCAGAAAAAACGCAGTTCAGCGTCGATGATCGCGACGTGTCCCGCGCGCAAGCCGTCGAGCTCGGTGCCGCAGCCCGCACAAGGAACGGCAGGGGCGCGGAGCCCTCTGGGTCCGCTTGCCGATTCGGGAGGCGCGTCGCTCACGTCATCCCTCGATTGCCGTCCCAACTGCCGTCAAGGTTTCATCGAGCTTCGCCACCGCTTCGTCCACTTCGGCCTCGCTGACGATAAGCGGCGGCGTGAACCTCAACGCCGTCGCGCCGGCGGCTGTGATGAGCAGTCCGCGCTCGCGGGCCGGTCCGAGAAGGTCCCGTGCCTGCACGTTTTCCTGCAAAACGAGAGCGCGCAGGAGCCCGAGTCCACGCTCGCCGCGGCATAGTTTCGGGTGGCGCGCGGCCACGTCTGCCAGCCCGGCCTGAAGGCGGTTGCCGCGAGCTCTTGCGCGCTGCATCAAACCCTCCTCGTGCACCACGCGAAGCACCGTTCGAGCCGCGGCCGAGGCCAGTGGGTTGCCACCGAACGTCGAGCCATGGGTGCCTGTGGGCAGGCTGTCCGCCAGCGTCTCACGGACCAACATGGCGCCTATCGGGAAGCCACCGCCGAGCCCCTTCGCGAGTGCCACCGCATCGGCACGCACGCCAAATTGCTCAGCGGCGAGCATCGTCCCCGTACGCCCGATACCGGTCTGAACCTCATCCATCGTCAAGAGTGCGCCGTGCTCGTCGGCGAGCTGACGCAGCCCCGCGAGGAATCCCGTCGGAGCTGGTAAGACGCCGCCTTCGCCCTGCACGGGCTCGACGTGGATGGCGGCGACGTCGGAGCCCATCTGAGCACGCACTGCCTCGAGATCGCCGTACGGCACGTGCACGATCCCCGCGAGTGGTGGCCCGAAGCCGACGCGGTAGGCCTCGGTGCCGCCCATCGTCACCGTGGCCATCGTGCGGCCGTGAAACGCGCGCTCGAAACAAATCAGCCGAACTCGTTCGGTCTGCCCCAGCTGGTGAAAGTGTCGGCGCGCCAATTTGAGCACGGCTTCGTTTGCCTCGGCGCCGGAGTTGCAGAAAAAAGCGCGATCGAAGCCGGTTGCGCGACACAGCTCGTCGGCGAGCAAAATGTTTTCTTCGTTGTAAAAGTAGTTCGACACCTGCATCAGACGGACGGCTTGTTCGCCAATCGTGCGCGTGAGCTCAGGGTGGCCATGGCCGAGGCAGCAGACGGCGACGCCCGCGCAAAAGTCGAGATAACGGCGTCCTTCCACGTCGAACAGCTCCGCGCCACGTCCACGCGCAAGGACGATGCCCTGGGGCCGGTACGTGGCGAGCAGGCGCGTCTGGGCAAGCTCGAGAAGCTCAGGCGTTTCCATGTCCTCGACATACACCGGATTGCGTGAGTTTTGACTGCGGTTTTACGCAATCGGCGCGTTCCAGGTGCAGGCACTCGTTACCGCAGAGCATTGCCAATCCGGCTTGAAGAATTATAGTGCTTTCGAAATCGACGAGTTGACCATGACCGATGAACAGCAAAACCACGAAGCAACAGGCGAAACCGAGGCTCCTGCGACGGCGGCCGCTAGCGTCGTCGAGGAGGTTCCAAGGGAGCTGACGCCGCTCGAGGCCGCGCACGCGCGCATTCAGGAACTCGAGGCCAACGTGCTGGCGGCGGAAGCGGAGTCGAAGAACCATCAGGGACGGACCCTTCGCGTCGCTGCCGACTTCGAAAACCATCGCAAAAGAAGCGTGCGCGAGGTCGACGAGGCGAAGCGCAGCGGCTCTCACAATGCGTTGAGTAAGTTGCTGCCTGTGTTCGATAACCTCGAGCGGGCGACGAGCCACGGTGACGCCGCGACCGACCCCAAAACGATGGCAGACGGGCTGCGGATGGTCATCAAGCAGTTTGGTGAGGCCCTTGGAAAGCTGGGCCTCGAGCGGGTTGAGTCCGTCGGCACTCCGTTTGATCCGATGCTGCACGAGTCCATCCAGTACGAGCACCACGCCACGATCGCTGCCGGGTTGGTCTCGAAGGAACTGCAGGCAGGCTACCGACAGGGCAATGCTTTGATGCGCCCGGCGTTGGTGGTGGTCTCGAAGGGGCCGAATCTCGAGGTCGTGGAGCCGTCGGCGGATGCGCCGAGCACCGAGGCTGCGGATGACGCGGCTAACGTGAACTGAGGCTTTTCGACCCGCGCCACTGTGGGACGTGGCATCCACAGTGCCCATACGGCGCGAACACCTGCATCTGCGTCAAAAATCAGTTTTTTTGCAACTGAGCGCACGGGGGTGCGTTCCGATTGTGGGCGTCGGCAAAATGCTGTTACGTTTCGCCACCGAACGAACGCTTTTCGCACCGCTGCACCGGAACTGACGCGCTACATGGGAAAAATCATCGGAATCGACCTGGGAACCACCAACTCTTGTGTGGCGGTTTTCGATGGAACCGGAACCGTGAAGGCGGGCTCGGTTCGAGTCATCCCCAATGCGGAAGGCGCTCGGACGACTCCGTCGGTGGTGGGCTTCACAGCGACAGGCGAACGATTGGTGGGGCAGGTTGCCAAGCGTCAAGCGGCGACGAACCCGACCCAAACCGTTTACGCGGTCAAGCGCCTGATGGGCCGCAAGTTCGACGATATCGAGGTTCAAAGGCAAAAAACCTTGGTGCCGTACCATATCGTCCCGGCAAAAAACCAGGATGCGTGGGTCGATGCCGCGGGTACGCCGATGTCACCGCCGGAAGTTTCGTCGATCATCCTCGCTCAGATGAAGGCCGTTGCCGAAAGTTACCTTGGCGAGCGCGTCACCGAAGCTGTGATCACGGTGCCTGCGTACTTCGACGATGCACAGCGCCAGGCTACGAAAGACGCGGGTGCCGTCGCCGGCCTTGATGTCAAACGCATCATCAACGAGCCCACGGCTGCGGCGCTCGCCTACGGTCTTGGTCAAACTGGCGGGCTGACCGTGCTCGTTTATGATCTCGGAGGCGGCACGTTC
>CANMZR010000153.1 GCA_947502375.1 Polyangiaceae bacterium | reverse complement strand
TGTTAGTGGGGGGGTGGTGGTGGTGTCAATCGCGCCGGGGGGCCCGAGTCCAGACGGGCGGACGCCGTGAGTGCCCGAAGACCCCAGGTGACGGTCGTCGACCACGTCGATTCGTTCACGTACAACGTGGTGCATGCGCTGGAAGCGGCGGGAGCATCGTGCCGAATCGTTCGACATGATCGCGTGAACGGCGACGAATTGATGGCCGCCGACGGGGTCCTTCTGTCCGCTGGCCCGTGCTCACCTCGTGAAACAGGAGTGACTCTCGGTTTCTTGCGAACGGTGCTCGAACGGAAAGGCCCGCCGGTTCTCGGCGTCTGTCTTGGACACCAGTGCATCGCCTACGCTCTCGGTGCGCGCATCGAGCGGGCGCGTCAGCCACTGCACGGCAAAGTGGCCGATGTTCATCACGACGGGGCCGGCCTGTTCGAGGGTTGTCCAAGTCCACTCGTTGCCGCCCGTTACAATTCGCTCACCGTCGTTGCGTTGCCGAACGAACTCGAGGCTTGCGCGTGGGACGAGCGAGGCGAGTTGATGGCCCTTCGGCATCGCAGCAAGCCCATCGAGGGAGTTCAATTTCATCCCGAATCCCACCTGAGCATCGGTGGCGACGCGCTGTTCACAAATTGGGTTCGCCGCCTTGAGGTCGGCGCCGGCTTGCGTGCGCCTTCAGGGTGAGGCAGCGTTCGGGGCATGAAGCTTCCGTGGCGTTTTGACAGAGTTCTTGCAGGCGCGCTCATGGCAGGCGCGTGGATGCCAGGGGCGTTCATGATGGGCTGCGCGCCATTCGCCACCGCACCCGAATGGGCGGGGGGCGGCATGGCGGTGACCGGTCCTATCGGCGTGCCCAAGTTCGAAGTCGAAGTCGTCGATGAGGCGCCCGGCACGGAGCAGGGCGAGGTCATCTCCGCGCGCCACATCCTCACCATGCACGCCGAGTCCCAGGGGCGCCCTGATGGCGTGACGCGAACCAAGCCAGCGGCCCTCGCGCGTGCTCAAGAGGCCCTCGCCAAGCTTCGTTCGGGTGCCGAGTTCTCGGACATGGTGGACGCCTACAGCGACGAGCCAGGTGCCGCCGAACGGGGTGGCGACCTCGGCTCGTTCGGGCGCAACGCCATGGTGAAGCCCTTCAGCGACGCCGCCTTCAAGCTGAAGGTGGGAGAGCTAAGCGAAGTCATCGAGACGCGTTATGGCTACCACGTGATCAAGCGCACCCAGTAAAGCCGACGAACACGCGGTCCCGTTCTCGGCGCACCCGGCGCACCCGACATTCAAGCCCACGCGACTTTCCTGAAAGGTCTTTTCAACAGTGATGAACTGGCTCCGTTTTGCCATCGTTGTGACGCTCTCAATGGTTGCCACCGTGAAGTCCGTCCAGGCCGCAGATCCACCGCCGTGCCTGGTCTTGTCAAAAGAGCTCGCGCTTCCGCCATTGGATCGCACGAGTCGGTTCAGCACCCCCAAGTATGCCGATCCGTTGATCCGCAATACCGTCATCAATCGGGATTACCGAATGCAGGCGCTCGCGCTCAATGCCTATCTCGGTTATCCGAGCGGCACTTCTGGCGCCGCCAATTGGTGGGCCCTCGCGCACTCGGCCTCGAACACGGCAGGGCGGACGATCGAAGTGGTTTCGGCGGCACTCAAAGTCCTCGATGATCTCATCGCCGGCAACCTGAACGACATCGAGGCCGACAAGGGTTACGTGAAGCTTCTGCTGGCGACGCCCGGGATGCCCGCGAACGCAGTCAGCTACGGCCGTGCGAAACTCGAGGAAGCGTACCGGACGAAGAACGTTGCGCTCCTGAACGCAATCCGCGACGACTTCCGAAATATTTACGTCGGATTCGTCGCTGGGAACCTCTTCATCTATCGAGACGTAGGCGAGTTGATGACGCCGTTTTTAACCCAAGCCGCGGCGTCGCCAACCTGCACGGTCAACGTAGACGGTCTGCGAAGCCCAAGCGCTTGGGCCGCTACCGACCCGTCCGGACTCGTCCGCGCGGGCCTGCAACTCCTCGTGCAAGCGCGGACGGTAGCCGACCCCGCGAAGCGAGCTGAGCTCATTCACAAATCCAGCCTTTTCATTGGATTTCAGGAGCAGTGGATGTTGCAGTTGAAGGTCTACGACAAGTTCAAGCTCGCGCCGATTTTCGAATCGTTTCGCGTGGACTTGGTGGACGCGCACGGAGCCTTCAAGCTCGTCGACGAGAACTGGGCCGAGTTCACCGTTCGAATGGGCATTCGCAGCAAGGAAAAGGCGCTGACGCGTCTCGAGTTCGACAAGGCTTGGAAGCGAGTCGACAACACGTACAAATTCTCGCCGACGTCGTTGCCCAACTTGATCGAAGCCGCCGGCGCTGGGACGATCCCCGCGTACTTTCGTGACCGCCTCGTCAAGGCACCCGCCTCAAAGATGTTCGAGACGCTCGAAGGGCCTAACCGAATCTGGAACTGAGGACGGGCCGGTCCTTTCCGGGGGGCTTGATCTCGCGCGCCCTCAGAAACGGTCAACCTGGCAGCAGCCTGCGAAACACACGGCGTGCAAATTCCGTGTCGGGCACTGCCCCGAACTCGGATCGTCGCATGGGCGAGCGCGGCCCCGGTACGTTGCAACGGCATCTGCGCGCGCCGCGTGGGTGGCACACGGCTCGTTTACCACCATCGTGCAATCGGAGTCTTGCCGGCAGCCACGATCGGCGCCAGCAATGGTCGTTGCCGCCAGCGCCCTGCACTCGTCCGCCGGACCGTAGCCATCCCAGCCGCCCCAAGGAACCGGCTCGCACGTCGCTCTCAGGCAGCCAGGTGGCTGGAAGGTCTGTACGGCGTCCGGAGCGGCCGACAGGGCCACGTCGCACGTCCTTGCGAGCTCGGGCAACGCGAGGTTCCCCGAGGACGGCGCGAGCGATTTTATTGATGAAGTCACGGACGATGGGGCGAGCGACGACGGGCGAGACGGGTAGCCGCGAGTCGAGCATGCGGCGCCGAGGAACACCAAGATGCTCGCGAAAAATGGATGAGAACCCAACATTCAGGTGCCATTCACGTTCGTTTTAAGGTTACGGAACGAAGTTGGCGACAACGCAGCCGACCTCGCGGCCGCTTCGCACTTTACCACGAGGTTGTGCCTCGCTTCGTTCGAATCGAGGGGGTGAGTAACAGCAGGGGGCCGAGTCAAGCGCGAGGATGGGCCCGCCGATACTGGCGCCGCACGTGCTCGGCGACGACGTGCGTGTAGACCTCGGTCGTCGAGATGTCCGCGTGACCGAGCATCGTCTGGACACTGCGGAGGTCGGCACCGTGTTCGAGCAGGTGGGTCGCAAAGCTGTGGCGCAACTTGTGAGGTGACGTGGGCTTTTGGATCCCCGCTCCCCGGGCGTGAAAGAGCACGCGTTTCCAGAACGTCTGCCGCGTGAGGGCCTTGCCCGACGGCGATAGAAAAAGCACGCTGCTCTTGGCGGAGCGCGGATGCTGCGCTCGGTCGACAAGGTAGATCTCGAGGGAGGCCACGGCGACATCGCCAATCGGAATGAGCCGTCTTTTGCTGCCTTTACCGAACGCCGCGACGACGCCTCGACGACGATCCACGTCCGCCAGCTTCAACTTGCAGAGCTCACTCACGCGCAGACCAGCCGCGTACATGAGTTGCAGCATGGCTCGATCGCGTCGACCGCGAGGATGGCCGGCATCGGGAGCCGCGAGGAGTCGCAGGACCTCCTCCACCGTGAGCACTTGCGGGAGCCGGGAGCCGAGCTTCGGTCGTTGAATCAGCTCGCACGGATCCTGCGTGAGGACCCGCTCCTGAATCAAGTGACGGCAGAATCCGCGGACCGAGGAAAGATGGCGCGCGGCCGAACGCGGGCCGATACCATCGCTCCCGAGGCGCACGAGAAAGCTTGCTACGGCGCTCGTGGTGATGGCCTGGAGAAGGGCTATCCCTGACGTTTCGAGGTGCGCGGCGAACTTCGCCAGATCGCGCGCGTAAGCCTGCACACTGTTGTCAGCGAGACCGCGCTCGACCCTGACGTGGTCGAGATACGCGTCGATGCAGCGGTCGATGGCGTCGCTCACGCTGAGAGGATGGGTCAGCCCGCGCTTGGGGTCAAAATCGCGGCGAGCGTGGGCACGGAGCCCGGGTTCAAAGCCCCGCGCGGGAACGGGCGAAGGCAGCGGCTTCAAGTCAATGCCCGCTGGCTTTGGTGTAAGGTGACGCCTTGCAGCCGTTCCAGGTCTTCGAACCAGTAGAGGACTCGCCCGTGCTCGTGGAGATCCCGCATGCGGGACTCGAACTCGACGCGCCGACAATGAACTGGCTGGTCGCGCCGACCCGCTCGGTGGCCCGCGACGCGGATCTCTACGTGGGAGAGCTCTACGCCGACGCGCCGAGCGCTGGCGCCACGGTCTTGCGTTCCAATGTGAGCCGTTTTGCCGTCGATCTCAACCGCGCGAGCGATGACTTCGACGGGCAGACCGTCGAGGGCGGCAGCACCACCGACAGGCCGCGCGGCGTCGTCTGGCGTCTCACCTCCGAGGGCCTCGCCGTGCAGCGCGAGCGGCTGCCTCGCGAGGAGCTCGAGCGCCGGTTGGAGCACTATTGGCGACCGTATCACGCGACACTTCGGGCATTGCTCGAACGCAAGCGGGAGCGCTTCGGACATGCGATCTTGGTCTGCGCCCATTCGATGCCGACCCCAAAAAGTCGAGGACTCAGGTCATTCGTTCAAAACAGGCTGGCGGACGTGGTTCCCGGCACGCGCGGACGAACTTCGGCAGCCACTCGATGGATCGACGAAGTCGACCGCGCGGCGCGGGACCACGGGTTCGCAGTCGAACACGACTTTCCCTACCGAGGCGGCTTCAGCACAGGGCACTACGGTCGCCCCGACCTCAACGTCCATGCGATTCAGGTTGAGGTCGCGCGGCGGCTCTACATGCATGAGGAGACACTCGTCCTCGAGCCAGCGGGCGTGAGCAGGCTGCAGCGATTCACGACCGACCTCATCGAACGGCTCGTGACCTCAGCGCGTTAGGTGTATCGTCGCCGTGTCCGGTTTGCTCGAAGTCTCCGCCATGGCCCCCGACAACTTCGATGCAGGTGAACCGCGCGCAAAAGAACAGCGCCATGTGAGCATCGCGCCACGTCCGCTGTTGGCGTCGGAAGCCCTTAAAGACGACGTGGCGCCGGTCGAGCCACTGCGACGGTCGGCCGCTCTCGGCGCGCTCGCCGGGGGTGCGGTCTTCGTCGCGCTGGGGTTCGTCCCCGGCTCTAATTCGTTTGGAAAACCTTGGACTGAGCTCGTCATTGGCCTCGTTTTCGCCGCCCTCGGCCTGGCGCCTTTGTCTTACGCGACCCGCGCACTGGGTCTGCTCACCGCAGGCCTGCTCCTTGGCCTCGCCGGAGTGGGTGGGGTCGGCCCGGCGAGCGTGGTCCAGACGGCCGTCGGTGGATGGGGAGTGTTTTCGCTCCTGGCAACCGTCGTTCTCCCCGCGGCCCTGCTGTTTCGAAGCCACTATCGCGCGTACCGCGGTGCGCGGCTGATTGTGGCGGCGGCCATCGTGCTGTGCGCGCCATTCGCCGTCTTTTCGGGCATTGGTCTCCACGGTGCCACGCGCTTTATCGAGCTCAGCAGCCTGCTGGCCCTGGGCGCACTAGGGCTTGGCCTCCTCGGCTTCATGGGTTCGCAGGCCCCACTGGCAGGCAGCGCCCTCTCGGCGACGGTCATCACGGCTTTTACGAGCCAGATCCCGGCCTATGCGGCGTACCGGCGTCCGCCAACCTCACCCTTCGAGTGGTTGTCCACGTTCAGCAGCTCGATGGCCTTTGGGGTCGGCTGCGGGGTTGCAGCGATTGGAGGATTTCAGCTGCTCGCGCATCGTCATTGGAGCCGCGCTCGCTCCGTTGAAGTCCATGCGCCGCCGAACGCCGTCCCAGCGCCCGCCCCCTCCGCGCCATCCCTTTCCGACACCTGGAACGACCGGCGTTGAGGATCGATCGCGGAGTCGCTGGAGCCTGAGAGCCGAAGCCTGTAGCGTGCACCCGTGATCAGCCTCCGGATTGGATTGAACAGGTGGAACGGCAAGCTCGCGAACTACGCCAAACGCTACGGCGTCCTCGAGCTCAACAGCGATGATCTGCCGGCGCCGCCTGCCTTACGCAAATGGCGGCGGCTTGTTTCACCCGCCTTCGCGTTCAGCCTGGTGATGCCGCGCGTCGTCGCGGAATTTCAAACGGGGGCGACGCGGGATGCCGCGCTCGTGAAAGCCGTGGCCGCAGCGACGGCGCTTCAAGCAAGTGTGCTCGTGCTCGCCACGCCCGCGAGCATTCGACCAACAAAAGCGAACGTCGAACGGTTCGTCGCGCTCGCCGAAGAACTGCCGAAAAACGGCCAGCTGGTAGCGTGGGAGCCCACCGGTTTGTGGTCGCCCGAAGAGACCGAGCAAGTCTGCGCGATGTTGGGCTGGCTACCCGTGGTCGATGCCGCAGAGCACGATGTGAAGGACGGTCCGATCGTCTACACGCGCCTTCGCGCCATTGGCAAAGCCTCGCGCCTCGGTCCGAACCGATTGCAGCGATTGGCCGAGCAACTCGCGGGACGACGGGAAGCTTTCGTCATCGCCGATCCGTCGATCGCAACGAAGCTTGCGAGCAGTCTCGCGGCAGCCATCGAAAACGCGGGCGTCGAGCACGCCGTGCCGCAGCTGTTCAAGCCGAACCCAAACCTCGACCTCGACGGACTCGACGAGGAGCAATGAGCTCCGGGAAAGCAGCCGGGAGCCACGCGGAGGCCGAAACCGCAGCGGAACTCCTTCTTCACGACGGAGGGAACAGCATCGACGCGATTATCGGCGGTTTTCTTGCGGCCGCCGCCGTGGACTCAGGGACGCTCTTCGCGCCGCTCACCATCCTCGTCGCAGGCGTCGGTCGCGGAGCGCGCAGCATCGATGGGCGCCCCCTGCAACCGGGAGCAGGCGCCCGACGCCCGCGGGGCCTGGCACCTGGCCAAGCCACGCCCGAGGCCGCGTTCGCTGCGGCACCTCGCTCACTTTCGGCACTGGCGATCGCACATACGTACGGGGCAAATAAGTCGATGTTGGCGCTCGCACGCCCGGCGCTGCTCGCCGCGAAAAAGCTGGGAGCGGAAGGCCGAGCCAAGTTGCTCGCGGGCTTCGCGGCACGAGGACCGCGTGTTTTGCAGCAAACGGAAGTCGAACGCGCACTTTTGCACGCGGCGGGTCAGAGCGCGGGCGGAGTGCTGATGCAAGCCGATCTCGAAGGCGTGACGCCGGGCGACGAACGCGCGACCTCGTTCGAGCTTGGCAACGGAACGACCGCGGGACTGCCGTCATGGGAGCCCGACGCGGGCGTACTTCGACCGGGCGACGCGCACCGGCGTGAGCACGTCCGTTCAGCGGAAACCCTGGTCGTCGCCGACGCCCACGGGACCGTAGCGGCCATCGCCTGGAGCCCCGATCCGGAAGGGATCCTCATTCCGGAGTTTGACGTGCGTCTCCCCGGGGATGCGGTGCCGGTGATGCGCGGCGTCCCGCGCGTTGCGCCGCAATCACCGCGGCCGGCCGCGTTGCCCCTCGCCATTCTCGCCCGCCCAAGCGACGGCTGGTATGCCGCCATCGGCGTCAGTGCCCGCCCGGCCCTGCGACCCGATGAACTCCGCCTTCCTGACGGTTCGCTCGCCGGGCTCCTCGAAGAACTCGCCAACGTGCAACGTGGCACGCTGGCCCTTGCGGTGAGCGTCTCACGAGGGAAGGTGCAGACACACCGCATCCCGGGTCGCCGCTAGCCCCTCAATCCCCTCGATTCGCTGGCGCTCGCTCCGCGTAGGAACGCACGTAGAACGGGCGGGGGCCCAAGGGCGCCGAGCAGCCTTGGATCCGGAACCGGGAAGCGAGCAAAAGCACACAAAAAAAGCGCCCCTGACGCACATAGCATCAGGAAACGCCATTCGATGGGAAACCCAACGAAGCCGAAGCACCTCCGATGGATGACCTCATCCGCTCAAAGCTGCGACGTCAAGCGCTCGCTCAGGCGATGCCTGGCACCTTGAAGCCGTGCTTCTTCGCGTAAGCGACGAGCCCCAGCTTGTCGATGCTACGAATGTCGCGTGTCGTGACCGTCAGGCTAACGAAGCGTCCAAGCTCCGGAACCCACACGCGACGCGCGCGAACGTTGACGTTCTGCCAACGCTTCGTCTTGATGTTGGAATGGGAAACGCTGTTTCCCTTGAGCTTCCGCTTACCGGTGATGTCGCTCTTCGCCATGACTGAATCCTCGAGGGCCCGGAAAAACCGAGCGCGAGACCGGGTTCTAGTGGATCTGGATAGGAAGTCAAGTGGCGAGGCAGCCCCGGGGTGTCGCGCCCACCATCCCGGCCCAATTTGTGAGCCACGATAGCCATGGGGCGGTACCATTCTTCCGTGATGCTGAAAACCCCGCAGAGGACCGCCAATCGGATGCCAGCGTGGTGGCTGGCGACCCTGCTAGCCTTCACGGCCTGCCAAGGAGGTGGGAAGCTGCTCATCAACGACATTGCATCGGGGGCGGGCGGCGCCAGCACCTCCGGAGCAACCAGCCCCCAATCGGGCGGTGGCGCAGGGGCTTGCCCGGTGCTCCGGTGCGGCACCGAATGCGTCGACACCGGAACCGACCCTGCCAACTGCGGTGCGTGCGGGGAGGCCTGCCCTTCGGGCGAAGCGTGTGAAGCCGGGCAGTGCGCGCTCGCGTGCGCTGGAGGAACGACGAAGTGCAGCGGCCCCATGGGGGAAACTTGCGCCGACACGAGTGTCGATCCGGCGAACTGCGGCGCGTGCGGTAAAGCTTGCGGAGTAGCCGAACTCTGTGACGCGGGCGTGTGCGTCACGGCGTGCGGAGGCACCACAGCCTGCGGTCAATCGTGCGTCGATCTCGCCCATGACCCAAACCATTGTGGTGGTTGCGGCAACGCGTGCCCCGCCGCGCCAAATGCAAAGGCGTATTGCGTCGACGGGCTGTGCGGCTCCGCGTGCACGAGCGGCTTCGGCGACTGCAACGCACTCAGCGCAGACGGCTGCGAAAAAGGCCTCTCGACGGTGATGGACTGCGGCCAATGCGGCAAAGCGTGTGAGCTTCTCAATGCGACCGCGGCTTGCGTGAATGGAGCTTGCGTGGTGAAGACCTGCACCGTGAACTTCGGTGACTGCGACAAAGACGGAAAGAGCTGCGAGACGAATTTTGCGAGCGATCCGAAGAATTGCGGTGGGTGTGGTCAAAAATGCGCGGCAACTGAAGTGTGCGCGAACCTGAAGTGCCAGCAGCTCGGCTGCCAGAATGGCGCAGTCGAGCTCAGCGTCTCGCCGGGTGGCAACATGAAGGTCTGCGACGATCCGTTGGATAAAACATGCGAGCAGGACGTGGAAACCCTGTGCCCTACGGGCTGGCAGCTCTGCTCGTCCGAACAATTTTTGAACCGCAACGCCGGCTGGACCTACGCCATCAATGGCAACACCGTCGTCGTCGCGGAGATTTATTGCCGCAATGGTGGTGGCGCCGGGCATTACACGCTCGGGCCTTACGGCGGCAACGTGCTCGGCGACGCTGTGCCCTTCAACTGCGGTTACGGAAGCTCCCGGGAGTCCTGCCTCACGGGCTACGGTTGCAACGAACTCCAAGTCCAAGCGCTGTGTTGCGCGCCGACCCCAAGCTGCGGCAACGGCGTCATCGACAGCGTCGAGGAGGGATGCGACGACAAGAACCTCCTCGAAACCGACGAATGCCTCAACAACTGCACGCGCCGCAAGCCGCCAGCGTGCAACTAGCCGGCGTGCACGTGCGAACGATGGCCGGGGGAGCGCGGGTTCTTTCGTTCAAACACCTAGCCAGACCCTCGCCGAGAAGGCTCGTTGCCTCACCCTGCTTCGAGGATGCCTGAAGAAGTGAGCCCGAGCGATCCCAGGAGGCAATGACGCGTTTTTAGCGACCCGACCAAAGGCGCTTTTCTTCGGCTAGGCGTCTTGTTTCACGCCCGTGAGTTGGACTGTGAAAGCGCGAACCGAGGGGTCGTCGTGAACGAGGCCACGGTCGAGGGCAGCGCGTGCAACCGCGTCATTCGGAGTTGAATCGAGGTGCTTTTTTGCGAGCTTTAATGCGCTCGTCGCCAACGTGGTGCGGGTAGCACGACGGAGCGGGGAGCCCGCAGTCAAGCGCTCGAAAGCGGCCTCGTCAAGCGAGACCAGGGTTGCTAAATCCACCTCCGCCCAGCGTGCCAGTGGCTCGAACGGCTCCGTATTTCCGCCCGGCGCGACCCGGTTGTACGGGCACACTTCCTGACACGCATCGCAACCGAATAGACGCTCGCCGAAGTCGCCCTCGAGCACGGGAGCAGCTCGTCGTTCGATGGTTTGAAACGAAATGCAGCGCCGCGCATCCAGGACGAAGGGAGCCACGAACGCGTCGGTCGGACAGACGTCGAGACACGCCGTACAGCTTCCGCAGCGCTCGCCTATCGGCGTGCCGTAATCGACAGGATTGAGCTCGAGGGTGGTCAGCACCTC
>CANMZR010000152.1 GCA_947502375.1 Polyangiaceae bacterium | reverse complement strand
TGCGGCGAAGCTCGAATACCCGAGCAGTGAAGACATGTTCGCGGCGGTCGGCTACGGCGATCGTCACCCGCAGGGCATTGGGATGGCGGCACTTTCGCTCGAGCGCGTGAAGGTGCCAGAGCCGGAGCTGGCCCTCGAGCTTCCGACCGAACCGCCAGTGAAGCGCAAGAGCACGAGCGGCCTATCGCTCGATGGTGTCGACGACATTCTCGGGGACCGAGCGCGCTGCTGCAAACCGGTTCCGGGGGACCGCGTGATAGGATTTGTGTCGCGCGGTCGGGGCCTCATCATTCATCGCAAGGATTGCGTTCACGTCAAGACAACGGCCGAACCCGAGCGCCTCGTCGAGATTGACTGGGGTGGTGCAGCGGGCGAGCGGCATCTCGTGACCGTCGAAATTCGCGCACACGACCGGTCCGGCCTCCTACGGGACGTGTCGAATCTCGTGGCCGCCGAGGACGTGAATCTCACCGCCGCGCGAGCGGAGGGCAACCGAGACGGCTCCGCGTGGCTGAGGCTTTCGCTCGAGCTGAAGAGTGCCGGGCAGATCATCCGGGTCATGCAGCGCCTCGACGCGTTGCCCGAGGTGCTTGAAGTGCGTCGCGTGTTTTGATGACAGCGTCAGCCGAGGGATGAGAGGTTCCCCGCTCACGAAAGGTCAAGGGCGAGAGTCGCTCAAACCCTGCGAACGCTCAAACCCTGCGAAAAGCGCCGCTTCTTCGTGGGTCACCGGCACCGTTCAGCGTTCCGTCGTGGGCTCGCTGGACGAGATGAACACCGCCGAAGAATAGGTTTTTCTCGTCGAACCGCAAGAAAGACTTGGCTCCGAGCTTCGCGAGGGCGTCACCGCGGTCGTGCATTTCCATGACTTCCGCGTTCAGTACGCCCGCCTCGAAATGCATTCGCGGGGCTGCCACAGCGCGTTCGGCGTCGTAGCGACGGTCGATGAGATAGCTAACGACTTGCGTGATGGCGCTGCGAATTCGGTTCGCGCCTCCGGTGCCGAGCACGGTGATGGTCCCGTCGTCGTCGAGCAAAATCGTTGGCGCCATGCCGGTCGATAAGCGCACCGAAGTCGGGCTCGTGCCGAACCCACCGGGGTGCAAATCCGCCTCGCCCATCAAGTTATTCATCATGATGCCCGTGTCGCCGATGAGCGCACCGTTGCCTTCGCCGAAACTGAAGGTGATGGCGGCTGCGTTGCCTTCTGCGTCGAGCACGCTCACGTGGGTCGTCGAAGGCGGCCCCGACTTCGTTGGCGCAGTGGGCAGCGTGGGGCTTGCGAGCAGCGTCCGAAATCGCTCCTGGGCGGCGTCGAACTCGAAGTTCGAAAGTCCTTTCGCGCGCGCCTCGTCGGTCGTTGCCATGGCAGCTGCGAGGTGTCGGGTGTGCTCGACGCTGCCGGGCGCGGTCGCTGCAAAGCCGCTGTCTTCAAGGAGTCGGAGCATGAGCGCTATCATCGTACCGCCGGCTCCTGGTGGCGGATTCGTCAAGACGCGCACGTTGCGGTATCGAAGTTCGAGGGGACTGCGGAACTCGACTCGGTAATTCGCAAAGTCCGCCGGGGTGAGGAGTCCCCCCTGGGCGGGCGAAAATTGGGCCAGCATTTGGTCACAGAGCTGGCTGTACCAGGTGCGCCAGTCGCTCGCGGCGAGCTCGTCGAGGGCGTCTGCAAGCTGGGGCAGGAGAAACACGTCTTCGGGTCCGGGTAGGCGACCGTTCGGCGTGTAAATCGCGCGTCCCTTCGCCGAGTCGGTCAGGATCGCTTCGAGCAGCTTCGCCGCGCGCACTTGAAACGGACCAAGGACGACGCCTTCACGTAGAAAGCGGCATGCGGGTGCCAGCACCTCGCGAAGCGACAGCGAGCCCCAGCGCTCGAGCGCCGTGCAGAGACCGGGTACCACGCCGGGCACCCCAGCTGCGCCGCCGCCGATGTGAAATTGCTGCTTGGCCGGACCGAAATCGATGTCGACCGCACGAAAGTCGAGGTTTTTTACGTCTTGATGGCGCAGGCTCGGGGCGTCCGCGAAGAAGTCGCACACCGTGACTTCGCCGGTCTTCGCGTCACGGTGGATCATCACGCCGCCGCCCGCGAGGCTGGTCAAGGTCGGCTCGCCGGCTGACGTCGCAAAACAGGCAGCGATGGCTGCGTCGACGGCATTCCCTCCGCGTGCGAGGATTTCCGCGCCTGCTTCCGCCGTGGGCGCCGAGCCCGCTGCAATCACGCCCTGCATGCGCGCACTTTACACGAAAGGCTGCTTTCGTTGAGGTTAACGCACCTGAATTGCGCCGCCCAGACGGCCGAAAAGAAACGGATGCGGGCCTCGTCGCTCCGATGATCGACGGCGGCCCCTCGGCTGCCAACGCGCTCACACCCCGCCTCGGTGCGGGCAGACCTCCCTCGGGTGTGACGTGCCGTCGCGAATCGTGTTACGAGCGAGCCCGCGCCATCGAGCGTCCTCTTTTTCGTGTTTTGTGAACGGGAACCTCATGCCGCCCCTCAAGTACTTCGCGCCGAATAGCTTCACCGCGGTTTCGCTCGTCCTCGGGCTCGCATCGGTCGTGTGCAGTACCCGCGGCCACTACGAGCTGGCTGCGTGGATGATTCTTTGGGGGACTCTCTTCGACAAGGCCGACGGGACTGTGGCACGGCTGTGCAACGCCACGAGTGAGTTCGGAGTGCAGTTTGATTCGTTCGCGGACTTCGTCTCATTCGGCATTGCGCCTGCCGCCCTGGTCTACTTTCGCCTCGCGAACGAGAGCAGCACGCCGCCAGTGTTTCTCGGTGCGGCCGCGGCATTTTACGCGCTTGCTCTCTCGGTGCGCCTCGCACGGTTCAACATCACCACCGGCGGCGAAGGTGTGTTTTTCGGGATACCCGGCACTTTCATGGGTGCGCTCATCGCTTCGGCGTTCCTGACGGCGCTGAAGTACAAGCTGCCTGAATCCGTCTTTGGCTACTTTCCGAGCGTGCTCGTCGTCGGCGCAATTGCGATGGTGAGCACCGTGCGTCTTCCGAAGCTGAAGGCCCGAAAGAACAAATGGCTGAACGTCTTTCAATACGCGAACGTCGCGGTGGCGTACGTGGCCGCCCCGTTTCGCGTGTTTCCCGAGTACATGCTCGGCCTCGCGCTCGTTTACCTGGTCGGTGGCGTCGGCTACTGCATGCTGCATCCCGAAGCGGATGGGCACGACGAAGAGAAGCCTGGGGCGGCCTCGAACGACCGGCACCTCGCGGCCTGAGCCGCGCAGTCAGCGGTACTTTGCGAACAGGGCCGTTTGCCGGCTCGTCAACGGGACTTCGCGGCCACGAATGAAGAGTTGCTCGCAGCGACTCGACAGCTCAAGCGGATCGGCTGACCAGACGGCGAGATTTGCGAGGCGCTTCGCTTCTGGTGAGCCGTACTGATCGAGGCCAAAGATGCGCGCAGGTGCGTCCGTTAAGGCGTCGATTGCGGTCTCGTAAGGTAGCCCTGCACGCACGGCATTGCCTGCGATTTGTCGCAATTTACGTGCGTTGTGGCTCTCGCCCGAGGAGAGCGCTATCCGCACCCCGGCTTTTGCGAGCCGAGCTGCGTTGTCCTCGCGTGCGCCGCGCGCCATGAGGTCCCGCGGACCTTCGTCGAGTGGGTAGACGATGACGGGGACTTTTTGCCGGGCAAGCTCGTCCGCGACTTTCCAGCCCTCGGCGGCCGATGCGAGCACGGCGCGTAGCTTGTGGGAGCTGGCGAAGGCGAGCACGTTCGTGATGTCGGCCGCACGATCCGCGTGGAACACGACGGGGAGCTTGCCCTCGAGCGCGAGCACCACCGTTTCGAGGTCGATGCGACTTGCTCCAAGCGTGCGCAGCTGTCGTTTTTCGAATTCTTCGCGCTTCGCTTGAAAAGCACGGGCGTCATCGAACAGCTCGCGCAGCAAGTAGAAGGCGGTCGCGTGGTTGACGGGTCCTGAACCAAGCTGAAAATCGTCCAGCAGAACGTGCAAGGCAAGGCTGCGGCTGCCGAGGGCCTCGGCGGGCGTGTCACCTGAAAGATCGGCCCAAGCGCTCTGCCCCGTGACGAGTCCGGAAACGGGAATGACGCCGCAGGAAGTGAGCCCTTCACGGCGTGTGATGGCGACGAGCGGCGAGGTCGGATCGTAGCCGTCGGCGACCGCAAAGCCGGCGGCGATCGTGCGCTCTCCTGCGATGGCGTCATCCCGACCTTGCTCCTCGAGATCCACTTCGGTCACGCCGACCCGCGTGAGCGGATCGATGAGTCCGCCCGTGACGAGCTTTCCGCGCACGTCGAAGGTCGTCATGCCGGCAGCAGCATTCGCATCGCTCCCGATGCTCACGATGTAGCCGTTTTCGATGACGACGACCGCATCCGAAAGCGGCGCCGCGCCGGCGCGATAGAGTGTGCCGCCGACCAGCGCAAAGCGCGAATTGCCGCCCGCTGGCGGTTTTTCGGGCACGGGCAGGAGGGGCTCCTTCGAGTGCGGCGCAGGCGTGCCCCCCTTTTTTTTCCCAGCCTTTCGCGGCTGCGCGAGCGCGTCCCCGACCCCCAGGAGCATGCCTGTTCCAAGGAGACCCAAGAGTTGGCGACGCTTCATGGTTTCACCTCGAAATCGCTCCACGGCCACCTGGGCGGGTTGTTCACGTCGTGACGCACGACCCCGTCGACGAAGACGAGCTCCGCGCGGCTGTACACGCTGAACGGATTGCCGCTCCAGAGAACGACGTCGGCGTCCTTGCCGACCTCGAGCGTGCCGACCCAACGCTCGACCCCGAGCGCCTTCGCCGGGTTCTCGGTGATCCAGCGGATCGCCTCGGCTTCACTTATCGGGATGCCGGCATTGCGCCCCGCCCACATCCCTTTGCTGGCCTCTTGATTCAGCCGGCGAACGCCTTCGGACGAGTCGGTGTGAACGATTGCGGGAGCGCCCGCCAACTGGACGAGCGCCAGGTTCTCGGGGATGCCGTCGTAGGCTTCGAGCTTGAAGCCGAACCAATCGGCCCACGTGGAGACCGCGATGTGACGGCGCGCGAGCTCGTCCCGGATCTTGTAGGCCTCGAGGGCGTGATGGAAGGACCCCACCTTGAAGCCGACTTCATCGGAAAGCGTGAGCATCGAAGCCATGTCGTCCGAGCGGTAACAGTGGACGTGAACGAGCAGCAAACCCTCGAGTGCGCCGGCGAGCGTTTCGGAGTCGAGATCACGCTCGGGCGGCAAGTGCGCCTCGAATGCCTCCAGCACCGGAACGGGCAGTTTTTGGGTCGCCCTGGCGAGGCAACGCTCGCTCGGCTCGTTCCCGCAAGCGGCTCGTGCCTGCTCGAGCGCGCCTTGCTTTTGGGCCACCTCGCCGGCCCTGGTCAGCCAGCTTTTGCGACGATCCGTTTCGGTCGTGCGCCAGAGGTCCCATTGCTCGGTGAGCCGGCGGGCCTTTAAAAACGCTGCCCGTTGCAGCTCGAGGTTGCCCATCCGGGTGGCTGGCGCACCTTTTTTCTCACGCCCGTGCACCCGCTTTGGGTTTTCGCCGCAGGCCATCTTCAAGCCGTACGGCGCACCTCGAAAAACCAGCTCGGCGCCAGTCCGGGCTGGCTGAAGCTTGAGCGTGGTGGCACGCCCGCCTATCAAGTTCGCGGAACCCGGTAGGATTTGCACCGTCGTGGTGCCGCCGGCGACGGCACGCTCGAAGGCGGGGTCGAACGGCCAGATGGCGTCGATGGTTCGTACGCCAGCGGACACGGCTGCCGAAAGTTCGTTGCCGTCCTCGTGCGCTCGCGCGGCCGGCATCGGGTAAACCCCCATGTGGGAGTGCGTGTCCACGAAGCCTGGCGTGAGCGTCTTGCCCGTGGCGTCGATGACCCGTGCACCCGCTGGCGCGCTGCCGGCTCCCGCGCCAACCGCGGCGATTCGCCCTTCGACGAGGAGCACGTGCCCACGCTCGAGTTCTTTCCCATTTCCGAGCAAAATACGGGCATTTTGAAGCAGCACCGTCGGCGCGCCGGGGTTCGAGTGAGGATGCTCGGTCGCCTTCGGCTGGCTCGTCCGCCAGGGTGCTTCGGGCAACGGTGCCCAAGCGGCGCCGGTCATCTGCGGCGTCTTTGCCGCCGTTCCTTCCCCGCTATGGGCCAGTGGCGTTGTCCGTTTAGCGCTGGGTGCAGGCAGGCACCCTAGGCTCGCAACGAGCACCACGTTGAGCAGCTGACGGCGCGCGTTCACAGGACCTCCTGCCAGTTGAACGGGTAGTCTTTCCATTGGCCGTTCGCATTGCAATCGAGTTTGAAGGTCTCGCCTTTGTTCTCGTCGACGAGCTGGCACTTCAGCTCAAAGTCGGCGTCGCTGCACGGCCCATTTTTGCAGGCGAACGAGAAGTGGAAGAAGTCATTTTCCTCGAACCACGTTCCCTCGAAGTAAAATTTCGTCCAGGTGCTCGGAGCGCTCGGTCGCACGGCGTAGAGCGTCGTATCCGCCGTCTTGTCGGCGAACACGGCCAGCTCGTTCAGCTGTCCGTTTTCAAGGCGGCTCAGCGACTCCCAATTCCGCTCAATGGCATAGCCGCAGCCGTTGGCGCCCACGGCGAGCACGAGGCCGATGGCTCGTAGCGTTCTCTCCTGACCTGGCCGCATGAGGCAGAGAGCATCCAACAGAAAGGACCTTGCCCGCAAGGGGCGCGCTCTGAAATCCCCATGGTTGACCCTCGGTTGATGATGCGTATACTGCGCGCGCCAAGAAGGCCTCCTTGCTTGCCGACCCACTCCGGGCGGCTCGCAGTCAGGCGTCGGAGCTCAAGCCATGCTTCATCAGACCAAAAAAGCCGATATCGTTACTCAG
Organism: Polyangiaceae bacterium; assembly: GCA_947502375.1. Classification (GTDB taxonomy): domain Bacteria; phylum Myxococcota_A; class Polyangia; order Polyangiales; family Polyangiaceae; genus SYFR01. The sequence goes on along the minus strand of CANMZR010000152.1, from coordinate 3,765 downwards.
TACCGAACTCACGAGACGGACACGGGCTCGCCCGAGGTCCAGATAGCGATCCTCACGGAACGCATCACGGAGTTGACGGGCCACTTCAAGATCCACACCAAGGATCATCACTCGCGTCGCGGTCTCTTGCACCTCGTCAGCCAGCGCCGTCGCTTGCTCGATTATCTCAAGCGCATTGGTTATGAGCGTTACAAGGCGCTCATCGGCCGCCTCGGCCTTCGTAAGTGATTCACCTTCCGTGCAGCGTCAGCCGACAGTGCGAAAGCAACTCGGCTACGCGGCTCGGCTGATCGCCCGTGCCGGTATTCGACCGGCGCGGGGCTGCTCACCGCCCGTGCCGGTATTCGACCGGCGCGATTCTCAAACGTTACCCGCCAAACCCCGCAAGTCGTTCTTCGTCTTCGCTTCGTGCCCATGACCCGCGGTCATGGTCAGGAATCGAGGAAGAAGACCCTGTTGGGGCCCGGCCCATCTGCGCAACTCGCCAAGGCGACCGGCGCTGGAGCTTGAAACATGTCCCTTCGACAAATCGTGCGTGAATCCGTCATGCTGGGCGGACGCCCACTGACCTTCGAAACTGGCAAATTGGCGAAGCTCGCCGATGCCTCCGTGCTGATGACCTACGGCGAGACCCAGGTCCTCGTCACCCTTTGTTATGCGCCCCCGCGTCCGGGCACGGACTTTTTCCCCCTGACGTGTGAGTACGTCGAGAAGACCTACTCGGCTGGAAAAATCCCCGGCGGCTTCTTCAAGCGCGAGGCCCGCCAGCGCGACGAGGAAATCCTCTGCTGCCGCATCATGGACCGCCCGCTCAGGCCGCTTTTCCCCGAGGGGTTCCGCATGGACACCCAGATCGTCGCGACCGTGATGTCGTTCGACGGCGAGAACCGGGCTGATGTGTTGGCGCTGACCGGCGCTAGCCTCTGCTGCCACATGTCCGGGCTCCCCTGGGACGGTCCGATTGTGGGCGTCCGCGTGGGCCGCCTCGATGGCGAGTTCATCATCAACCCGACGACGAGCCAGACCGTAAAATGCGACCTGAACCTCATGGTCGCCTGCACCCGTGACGCCATCGTCATGGTGGAGGGTGGCGCCTCCGAGGCGAGTGAGCAGGAGGTCGCCGATGCGCTCCAGTTTGCCCACGCCGCAGCTCAGCCGGTGCTCACGCTCATCGAAGAGATTCGGGCCGCGGTTGGCAAGCAGAAGATCGCCTGGGCCCCCGAGGCCCTGCCGGGAAATCTCGCCGAGCGCGTTGCCGCAATCGTCGACGCTGATCTCGACAAGGCCTCCCGCGTAAAGGAGAAGCAGGCTCGCTACGAGGGCTACGCCGTTCTCAAGGCGAAGTTGCTCGCGACCTTGAAGGCCGAGCTTGGTGACGAGAAATACGCCGCCATCGAGAAGCTTGCCAAGAACGAGTTCGACGAGCGCAAGTACCACGTCGTCCGTGCCTTCATGCTCGCCGAGCAGCGAAGGATCGACGGTCGCGGTCCGCGTGACATTCGGCCCATTGTGACCGAGGCCGGCGTGCTTTTCCGGACCCACGGGAGCGCCTTGTTCCAGCGTGGCGAGACTCAAGCCATCGCGACGACGACGCTCGGGACCACCAACGACGAGCAGAAGATCGATGCGCTGGTGGGTGAGAGTTGGAAGCGGTTCTTCCTTCATTACAACTTCCCGGCCTTCTCGACGGGTGAGACCAAGCCGATGCGCGGGCCAGCTCGCCGTGAGATCGGTCATGGCGCCCTCGCCGAGCGCGCGATCGCTCAAATCATGCCGACCAAGGAGCAATTTCCTTACACCGTCCGCATCGTCAGCGAGACGCTGGAATCGAACGGCTCGTCGTCGATGGCAGCGGTGTGCGGCGGCTGCATGTCGTTGATGGACGCAGGCGTGCCGATCAAGGCACCGGTTGCGGGTATCGCGATGGGACTCATCACGGACGGCGAGCGCCACATCATTCTTAGCGACATCCTCGGTGACGAAGATCATCTCGGTGACATGGACTTCAAGGTCTGCGGCACCGAGAAGGGCATCACGGCCATTCAGATGGACATCAAAATCAAGGGCTTGTCCCGTGAATTGATGTTGCAGGCATTGACCCAGGCTCGCGAAGGTCGTCTTCACATTCTCGGTAAAATGCTGGAGACCTTGCCGGCTTCGCGCCCTGAGCTGAGCAAGTACGCCCCGCGAATCGTCTCCATCAAGATCAAACCGGAACAGATCCGAATCATCATCGGGCCAGGTGGCAAGACCATCAAGGGCATCGTGGATCAGACCGGCGTCAGCATCGACGTCGAGGACGATGGCACCGTGAACATCGCTTCGGCGGACGCCGAGGCGCTGCGTAAAGCGATTGATATCGTCAACGGGCTCACATCGGAGCCCGAGGTTGGCAAAATCTACGATGGCATCGTCCGTCGTCTTGCGGACTTCGGTGCGTTCGTCGAGATCCTTCCGAACTGGGATGGCCTCGTGCACATCTCCGAGCTCGCGTGGGGCCGGACGGACCGCGTCGATAGCATCTGCAAGGAGGGTGACCCGCTCAAGGTCAAGGTCCTCAGTGTCGACAACGAGGGCAAGGTACGCTTGAGCCACCGCGAGACGCTGCCGAAGCCCGAGGGTTTCCAGCCTCCTCCCGAGCGCGAGCGTGGTGAAGGCGGCGGTGATCGCGACCGTGGCCCGCGCCGTGACGACCGTGGCCCGCGCCGTGACGACCGTGGCCCGCGCCGTGACGACCGTGGCCCAGCCCCGCGTCGTGATGACCGTGGCCCAGCCCCCATCCGTGACGAGCGTGGTCCGCGTGAAAACGCCGGTGGGAGTGGTGGCAGCGACCTACCACAGGTCACCTTCAGCGATGCGGGGGCAGCGCCCGCGGCGGGTGAGACCGGCGAGGATGCCGAGGGTCGTCGGCGTGCTCGTCGTTCGTCGAGCGTCGGGACCAGCGAGACCGGCGGCGGTGCTGTTGGCGGCGGTGGCGGCGGCGGTCCCGAGGGCGGTGGCGGTGGTGAGAGCGGTGGCGGTGATGGCGGCTCGCGTCGTCGTCGTTGAGCGTTCGTCAAAACATGGGGAATTCCGCACGTGGCGCGTCGCCCTGTCGTTGAGCTCCTGCGTGAATTTTCCATCCCGCTGATTGCGGGTGTGCTCACAGCCATTGCCTGGGCGAATCTTGACGGCTCCGGGTACCGAGCGGCGATCCATTGGACGCCGCTCGTTTTTTTTGCTCGCGGGGCGTCCGGTCATAGCGACTTTTGGACGCTTCAATTTTGCGTAAATGAGGTCTTTATGGCCTTTTTCTTTGGCATCGCGGCCAAGGAGATCACGGAGGCTTGCCTCCCGGGCGGTTCGCTCTCGCCGCTTCGTCGCGCCGTGAATCCGCTTCTTGGAACGCTCGGTGGCGTGCTCGGACCCATCGCGGTTTACAAAGCGATGGTCCTGTTCCTCGGGGCTCCCGAGATCGCTCGGGGTTGGGCGATCCCGACCGCGACAGACATTGCCCTCGCGTGGCTTGTCGCTCGTGCAGCGTTCGGCGCGCGGCATCCTGCCGTGAGCTATCTCCTGTTGCTAGCGGTGGCAGACGACGGCATCGGTCTCGCGATCCTGGCTGTATTTTACCCCGATCCCACAGCGCCGGTGCAGCCGGCGTGGCTCGTGCTTGTGGTGGGCGCAATGGGCCTCGCCTGGGCGCTGAAGCGCCGCCGGGTGGTGTCGCCGTGGCCTTACGTGCTCCTCGCCGGCGCGCTCAGCTGGGTGGGGCTTTCCCTCAGC
>CANMZR010000151.1 GCA_947502375.1 Polyangiaceae bacterium | reverse complement strand
GAGTCCGCCCGACTGCAGATGCGCGCCCATGCCACTGCCACTCTTCGGTGCGCTCGGCGGCACGAACGAATCGATGGAGCGGACCCACGCATCCTTCACGCCGTGGAGTTCGAGAACGTGCACTTGGCTTTCGTTCCATGCCGCATCCCAACCGACCGCGTTCGCGAGCCCGAGGGACTCGACACCCACCTCGCTCACGTAGCCGAGCTGCCGGCGGACATTCGCTTTATCGCGCAATTTCGTTGGATAACGGAGCGGTACCGCGAACGAGACGGTGTGCGGCGTCTTCGTCGTATCGACTGCGGTGACTTCGCGGCGAAAGAACGGTTGCCACTTACCGGCGAAAGCGTTCGTGCTGTGGTCCCAGGTGCCGTTCATCTGGTGCTCGGTGATGAACTCCGGGGTGATCGTGAACCCGATGACAATGTCGTCACCGACTGTGTAGGCGCTCGCGTCGGCCACCGATACGGACGTGTCATTTGTCGCGCCTTCGGCGACGAGCGGCTGTTCGTCCTTGTCGATCACCTTGCCGCCGATGGTGATGTGGCTCAGAAACGCCATGCCTACGCTCTTCGTGAACGCGAGCTGGCTTGCGTTGGCGCCGGCGCCGCGGAGCACGATCTTCGAGGCATTGACGGTGAGCGCCCCATCGAGCCGATACGTGCCGACGGGAAAGTAGACGACGCCACCGCCGTTCTTTTTTGCCGCGTTGATGGCTTCTTGGCTCGCCAAGGTCGCGTCGGAAGCGCCCGTGGTGTCCGCGCCGTAGGTCGTCACGTCGAACACCGTCGCGATCGCGGGCACGCCGGCTGGGGCTTCCCCGTGATGGTACCCCGCGTAGGAGTAATCTTGAAGCCGGCGGTCTTCGGGCGTCGCGAAACCGAGCTTCCAGTCTTTCGGGTAGAGCGTGCTGTGCCAGCCGGTGTCGGCTCCTCCGTCGCCGCCCGTTCCCGAGACGACAGCACCCATGCCACCGCTGCCCATGCCGCCCGTGCCCATGGCAGCGCCGCCCATGCCGCTCCCCGTGCTTGTGACGGCATCCGTGGTAGCGGTGGCGCTCGTCAGCGTGCTCGACGCACTGAGCCCTTCGATCGTCGAGGACCCGCAGGCGATAGAGGCGAAGCTACCCAGTAAAAAGACTGCGTGTCGCATCAAGGGATGACGTAGAGGGCGCCTTGTAGCTCTTTCAGGCTGTTGTTGTAGAACGGGTAAGTTTTCAGATTAAACGGAGGTTTTTGCGAAGCGAGGGTGCACTGTCCAGCCGCGGTCGCGCCGGGGGCGCCGCATGGCCAGGTCCCGCCGTTGTAACAAGTTGCCGAGTTGGGGTCGAAGCTGGTTGCAGCCAGAAAGCAGTTTGGCTGGATCGGGCCCTTCTTGTCGTACGTACCCACTCCGTCCGCATCGACGAAGCCACTCACTAGGAGCGGCCCGCCCTGAGCGTTCGACCCCGTGACGACGAGCTTTTGACTGAACTTGATCTTCAGGCAGAGCGGGTACGGCAGCGGGACGGTGTTGCCGCCTATCGACGCCGAGAAAGCCTTGGTGAGGGGCACGTAAGACACGTTCACCGTGGCCCCACCGCCGGTCAGATCGGTCGTGTCTTTCAACAAGCAGCCGTGGACGGGAGTCTCCATGAGCACCGGCGCCGCACCGCCCGAGCCCGCAGCGGCGGCCGAAGAGGATGAGGCCATCGTCGCTCCGCTTTCCACTCCTCCGGCGCCGCCCCCTCCGACGAGCTCGCTGCCTCCCATGCCTCCCATGCCTCCCATGCCTCCCATGCCTCCCATGCCGCCCATTGGAGCGCTCGTGGTCACGTCCGTGCCGCCGCTCCCGATGGTGACGGCGGTGACGGCGGAGAACGTCACCGTGAGCTCGATCCCCTCTCGAAGGGGCCTGCTGCAGCTAAAGGCAGAAAGTGTCCACATGAGCGCAATCCCCGCGCCGAAGAACCAAGGAGCCGTTCGCATGACGCCAACATACCGAAGTTTCGCTTGAGGCGTCGAGGCAATTGCCCCGGCGTCGCTCAGCGGAGCTGCAGTGCGCCAGAATACGGCGTCACCGCGGCGCAAGCGTTACGCCTCGTTCCGCGGAAAGCCGGGCCACGACGATTGCGCCAACGCGGTCTCAGCGAACCTCTCAAGAAACAACGATCTGAGGGAACCTCTCAGGGAACCTCTCAGGGAACAACGTAGAGAGCGCCGCGCCGGGCGACCTTCTGGCTGTTGTCGTAGAAGGGGTAAACTTGGACCGTAAAAGCTTTTTGCGAAGCCTCGACGCACTGTGCCGCCGTCGATACGCCGTTGGCGCCGCAGGGCCAGATCCCCCCATTGTAACAAGCGGGTACGCTGTTAACATCGAAGCTGCCTGAAGCCGTGTAACAGGTTGGCTGGAGCGGGCTTTTTTTGTCGTAATTGCCGACTTCGTCGCTGTCCACCAACCCACCCACGAGCATTGGGTCGCCCTTCACGCCTGACCCGGCCAGGTACACTTTCTGGTTGACCGTCAGCTTGAGGCACATTGGATACGGTAGCTCCAATGCGACGCCGCTCTGCGTTACCGTGAAACGCTTGGTCGCCGTCGAAAACGCGAAAGCAACGGCCGGCCCCGCCTTGGTGAGATCGACCGCAAGCCCCAACAAGCATCCATGCACAGGGGTCTCGACTGGCGGCACGACGCCCGTCCCGCTCGACGCCACCGAACTCGATTGCGACGACGAGGTCGCGGCCATTCCGCCCATGCCCGTGCCGCCGGTGCCCATGCCGCCCATGCCGCCGGTGTGGATGCCGCCCATGCCGCCCATGCCGCCGGTGTGGATGCCGCCCATGCCGCCATCCCCGCCCGCTCCACCGCTTCCGGTCGTGGCGGCAGAAAACGTGACCGTGAGGTTCGTCCCGATATTTGGCGTCGTGCCGCAGCTGAACGTGGTGAGGGCCCAAACGGACGCGAGCCCGGTGCCGAACAACCATGGAACGATGCGCATGACGCGGTACGATACCTGACTTCCACCGAATGCGTACGGTCCATCGGACCCTCGCTCGCATTGTTCGCTTCGTTCGAAAGGCGCTCAGCTTTCGGTTGCGTCGCGCACCGCTGTTCCGGCGCTTTTCTTAAAACCGCTGGATCCCGTGGCTCGAGCCCCGCGGCGCACGCGCTCGCCCTTCGGCGCAGACATCGAGCAAGTACGAAAGCACCCGGCGGGTGTCCCGCGGATCGATGATGCCGTCGTCCATCAAGCGCGCACTGCAGAACATCGATTCAGACAGCATTTCGAGGCCGAATTCGATCATTTTTGATTGTTGAATAACGGTCGTTCGGGTTTTTTCGTCCGGCTCGATGCCTGAGCGAGCCCACTTTTGTTCGGCCACGAGCTGCATCACTTTCGCAGCTTGCGCGCCGCCCATCACCGCTTGGCGTGCCGAGGGCCACGCCACCACGAAGTCCGGATCGAGTGCGCGGCTCGCCATGGCGTAATTTCCGGCCCCGTAGGAATTGCCGACCAGCACCGTGAGCTTCGGGCCGCGAAAGTTGGCGACGTGCTGCAACAGCTTTGCCGAGTGTTTCACCTGGCCTGCTTGCTCGACGGCGGTGCCGATCAAAAATCCCGTCGTGTTTTGAAAGAACACGAGCGCGACGTCTTTCTGCTCGCAGAGCTCGATGAACTGGGAGGCCTTGTTGGCACCGGCAGGAGTGATAGGGCCGTTGTTGCCGATGATCCCGACGAGCTTGCCGCCGATGGCCGCCGTACCACAGACGGTGGCGGCATCGATGCTCGAGCGAAACTCGTCGAACCTGGAGCCATCGACGACGCGCGCGAGCACCTCCTGGATCCGCACGGGACGTCGCCTGTCTTCCGGGTAAACGCCAATGAGCTCGTCGGGCGAATAGCGCGGTGGCTCGGCGGGCACGGTCACCGACGTCAACGCGGGATCGCGTGGCAGCTGTGCGACGACTTCGCGGACGATCCGGATCGCGTCCGCGTCATTTTCGGCGAGATACTCGCCCGTGCCGGAGACAGTCGCGTGCATCTCGGCGCCGCCAAGCGTTTCCGCATCGGCCTCTTCGCCCGTGCCTGCCTTGAGGAGCGGCGGACCCGCGAGAAAGAGCTGGGTCTGCCCACGGACGAGGATGACCACGTCCGACAGCGCGACCTGGTACGCGCCGCCAGCGGTGGCGTTGCCATGCGACACCGTGAGTTGCGGGATCCCGGCGGCGCTCAGCTGCGCCTGCTGGCCGTAGATGCGTCCTGCTTCGATGAACAGCCGCGCCGCCCAAGGATCGGCTGCGGCGGACTTGTCGAGGTTGCCGCCGCCGCTTTCGTGCAGGGTGACGATCGGCAACTTCGTGCGAAAGGCGATCTCTTGAAGACGCAGCATTTTCTGGACGTTGACGGAGTCGATCGTCCCGCCTTTGATGGCGTAGTTCCAGACGATGATGAGGCAACGACGGCCGGCCACGTGGCCGATCCCCGCGATGAGCTTGCCCCCCGAGAAGCGGCCATCCGTGTCGTCGAACATCCCGTAACCGGCGATCGACGAGAGCTCGAAGAACGGGGCGCCACGATCGAGCAGGCGCGCCAACCGCTCGCGGGGGAGGAGCTTGCCTTTCTCGCGGGCACGCGGCGCATGCAAGAACTCGGTGTCGAGCTGTTTTTGCTCGGCTGCGCGAACTTTTGCGACGTACGCGGTCAGGTACGCGGCGTTCGCGCGAAACTCTTCACTCGTCGGGTCGAGCTTGGATTCGAGGCTCATGGCGCGGGGGACTCCTCGTTCGAAATCAGGCCGAGGAGCTGGCGCGTCTTCACTTGTGCGCCCGGCCCCACGCAGAGCTCGAGGACGCTGCCCGCGACGTCCGACTCGAGCCGATGTTCCATTTTCATCGCTTCGATCACCAGCAAAACCTGGCCTTTTTTGACAACGTCGCCGACGGATACGCGCACTTCTAGCACCTTGCCATCGAGCGGTGCGACGAGCCGGCCGCTGCCGCTCTGTTCCCGATCGACGGCTCGGTAGGTGCGATCCTCGAAGGCGAGAGTCGTGTGACCGTCGTCCGTCCAGATGCTGTCACCGTCGATGAGGAAACGCAGCTCGCGTCGCACGCCCTCGTCACTGTAGGCCAGCCGCTCAGCCTCGTGGTGGACCACCTCGAACTCGACCGGCTCGGGACATCTCACGCGGTAGCGCCTGCCGAGGGTTCCGGCACCGAGGGCGCTGAGCCAGGTCTCGCGTCGCCACTCGCCGTGGGTGAGCTCGATGACCGACTCGACAGGGCTTGCGCTTCGCCAACCGATGAACGAATCGTCGCTCGATGTTCGGCGTCCGGCGTCGAGATAGGCCGCCAGTGCGGCGAGCGCAAAAGCGCGGTTCGAGGGCTCGGTCGGGTGCCGCGTCGGATGCGCTCGGAAGTCCTCTGAAAGGAACGCTGTCGTCGCTAGACCCTGTGAAAATGCTGTATTTTCGCAAACGCCAACGAGGAAGGCCTTGTTCGTGATGAGGCCGAAGAGCGTCGTCTCTCGCAGGGCTGCCGCCAGCTTGCGCCGGGCTTCGTCGCGCGTGGCGCCGTGCGCTATCACCTTGGCGAGGAGTGGGTCGTAGAAGGGCGAAACCACAAGCCCACTGACCATGCCATGATCGAACCTCGCATGCCCGCCGGGCTGCCAGCGCAGGACCTTTCCTGTCTGCGGCAAATAGTCTCGAGCCGGGTCCTCGGCGTAGAGCCGTGCTTCGATCGCATGGCCCCTCAGCGTGAGCGCGGCTTGGCTCTTCGGTAAGCGCTCGCCGCGAGCGACGCGCAGCTGCCACTCGACGAGATCTTCACCTGTTACCGCTTCCGTCACGGGGTGCTCTACCTGCAGGCGCGTGTTCATTTCGAGGAAGTAAAACGCGCCATCCGGAGCGAGCAGAAACTCCACCGTGCCCGCACCGACGTACCCCGACGAGCGCGCCACCGCGATCGCCGCCGCGCCCATCTGCTCGCGCAATTCAGCATCGACTGCGGGCGAGGGGCTCTCTTCGAGCACCTTCTGGTGCCGACGCTGCACCGAGCAATCGCGCTCGCCGAGGTGGACCACGTTCCCGTGAGAGTCTGCGAATATTTGCAGCTCGATGTGGCGCGCCGCGAGTACCGCGCGCTCGAGCAAGAGTTCCGCGCTGTGAAATGCATGGGCGGCCTCATGGCGTGCCGAGGCCAACGCTTCTCGGAGCGCTCCGGGCACCATCACGACGCGCATTCCCCGACCACCGCCGCCTGCCGCTGCCTTCACCATCACCGGGTAGCCGATGGTCGCCGCGGCCTTTTCGAAGGCTTCGTCCGACTGGTCCTCGCCGTGGTAGCCGGGCACGCACGCAACGCCGGCTGCGAGCAGTGTCCGCTTGGCGCGGATTTTGTTCCCCAGCGCCTCGATGGCGGCGGCAGGGGGGCCGATGAAAGTCAGTCCGGCGTCGCTGCAGGCCCGCGCGAACTCGGCGTTTTCGGAAAGAAACCCGTAGCCAGGGTGCAGCGCGTCGGCGCCGGTTTTCCGCGCAGCGGTGAGGATATTTGCAATGCAGAGATAGCTATCGGCCGCGGCTGGCGCGCCGATGCACACCGCTTCGTCGGCGGCGGTGACGTGCGGTGCGTTCGCATCGGCTTCGCTGTAGACCGCCACCGTGGCGTAACCCAGACGCCGTGCGGTGCGATGGATGCGCACGGCGATCTCGCCACGATTCGCGATGAGAATTTTGTGAAAGGGCATCGCTTTGCTCGGTCGGCCGGGGTTTCCTCAGGCGGTGACGGACCGCTTCGGGGTTCGCATCGACCGTGCTTGCCAGCCGAAAAAAAGAGTCGTGACGATGCTCAGTGGCGGGCTGCGTAGGCGAGCTTGGCAGCTGCATCCCGCGCAAACTCTTCGGCGTCGGCCATCGCCTCGGAGAGTTCCTCGAAGGGCGCATGCGAGCGGTGGGGCTTTGCTCCCGGCCGCTCGGCTATCCACTCGAACGCGCCGCGGGCGTGAGCCGTGTTGGGCGTCCAATTCACGCGAAGGGCAAAGCCTCCGAGTTCACTCGTGTAGCCGCTTTCGGGGCTTTCGCGTTGCCAAGCGGAGATGTTGGGGTGCCGAACCGACATGGGCCGAAAGCATCGCACGCCCGCGCGCCTCGGTCGAGCCTCAACCTTTCGGTCGCATCACGTCGCTCCAGTCATAGCGCCCCGCGCGTAGCGGTGGCGGCACCATGGCAAAAACCTCAGCCGCAATGCACAAGAGTTCGTAGAAAGCGTGGGCGGTGGCGCCATACATGATGTGCTCTCCCGCGAAAAAAAGCGGCGATAGCCCGTGGAGGTGCCCGGCGCTCCACGCAATGGACTCGATCGACTCGCGCTCGAGTTCCTGGCGCAACGAGAAGCGCAACACTTCCGCCACTTCCGCTTCGCTCACCCGCAAGGCCTGTTCGGGCACGACCGCCACGAACGGATGAAGCCGATAATCCGAGGTATAAAGCGGGACGCTCGAGAGCTCACCGATGACGCGCGCGCCCTCGAGGCCAAGTTCTTCCCGGGCTTCGCGAAGCGCCGTCGCACGGAGGTCCAGGTCCTCCGGATCGGGGCGTCCGCCGGGAAAGCAGACCTCGCTCGCATGCTCTCGCAAACGAGCGGCGCGCACGGTCGCGATGACGGTCGGGTCCGCCGACCAGACGATCGGGACGAGCACGCCCGTCGGAAGGTGATTCGTCCGGCCGGGCAGCGCGGGGAAGTCCACACGATGATGTGCGCCGAGGGCGGCCTCGAAGTGATCCGACGAGCACGCTCTCAATTGGCTGCAGCAGCTTTTTTCTTGGAGCTGCTCTTCTTTTTTGGGCTGCTCGGTGGGGTCTCTCCAGTCAGCGCGGCGAGGACCTGTTCGACGTGTCCTTTCACTTTCACGCCGTACCAGGCGCGCGTGATGACCCCGTGCTCGTCGATGAGAAATGTCGAGCGAATCACGCCGATGAGCTTTTTACCGTAGAAAAGCTTCTCACCCCAGGCGCCGTAGGCCGCATGCAGCTTGGCCTCGGGATCGCTCAGCAGCGGGAAATTGAGGTCGTACTTATCGCGGAACTTATCGTGGCTTGCGAGCGAGTCTTTCGAGACGCCAAAAACCAGTGCGCCGGCCGCCGTGAGTCGCGCGAGATTGTCGCGGAATTCGCAGGCCTCCGTCGTGCATCCAGGCGTGCTGTCGCGCGGGTAAAAATACAGCACCAGCTTGCGGCCAAGGGTGTCCTCGAGCGCATGCTCCCGGCCGTCGTTGCCAGCGAGCTTGAATGCCGGTGCTTTGGTGCCTGCCGTGAGCTGAGCCATCGTCGTTGCCTCCTCGTGTGTCTGCCGGTCGCACCTTACCATTCAATCGCCGGCGCGCCGCTCGCATGGCGCTCGCGGTCTAGTAACCCGGGTCCATCCCTCTTGCATTCGTTCAGCCGTCGCGCGACTGCCGTGGGCGTGCCGCCGAAGAAGCCACCTCCGTCGCCGCTCCGTCCGCTAACGAAGAGCCTCGCCCACGACCTCGACCGACTCGCGTTTGGCGCGCCCGTAGCCTACGTTTACAATCCGTTGGTGTACGCTTGGGAAGCCCATGCATGCTACCTCGACCGCTTCGGTCACGGTGCACGCGAGGTGTTGTTGGTCGGTATGAATCCCGGCCCATTCGGAATGGCGCAGTGCGGCGTTCCATTCGGCGATGTCACGATGGTGCGTGAGTTTCTCGGGATCGATACGGCCGTGGGGAAGCCTCCGAGAGAGCATCCGAAACGTCCCGTGCTCGGGTTTGGTTTTCCTCGCGCTGAAGTGAGTGGCACGCGGTTTTGGGGTTGGGTCCAGGCGCGCTTTCAAACGCCCGACCGGTTTTTCGAGCGGTTTTTTGTGACGAATTACTGCCCGCTCGCCTTCATGGAGGAGTCTGGGCGCAATCGGACGCCGGACAAGTTGCCGCCGCTCGAACGCGAGCCGCTCCTCGAGCGGTGCGATGAAGCCTTGCGTCAGTTGGTGGACGCACTGTCTCCGCGAATCGTGATCGGTGTCGGGACCTTCGCTCGGGCTGCCGCTCTGCGCGCGCTCGATGCCCGCAGCGTGGAAGTCGCCGGCATCTTGCACCCGAGTCCGGCCAACCCGCGGGCAAACAAGGATTGGGCGGCCGCGGCCGAAGCGGATCTCAAAAAAGCCGGGGTGCGCTTGGTCTGAGGTGGGTTCGCTCGAGAGGAGCTTCGACGCGCCCGAGCCCAGTGTCAGTAAGCAAGGGCGGCCGCACCACCTCGGGTGACGTCGGCGACGGCGCGAAAACCGTGGGAAACCGGGTCCACTTCGAGCACGTTGGCGTTGCCGATTCGCTCCCGGATCTCGATGGTGTGACCGCGTGCTCGCAAGGCGCGGAGCAGCTCCGGCGGCGCTGCGGCTTCGACGGAGATTTGGTCCGGCAACCACTGATGATGGATGCGCGGAGCGGCTACGGCGACGTCGAGTGGAAGGCCGTAATCGAGGAGCGCACGGACGAGCTGGACCACCGTGGTCGTGATCGTGGGGCCGCCGGGCGAGCCGAGCACCGCGCGCACTTCGCCGTCCTTCACGAGGATGGTCGGCGTCATGCTGCTCAGCATTCGCTTGCCGGGGGCGATCGCGTTGGGTTCGCTTTGAACGAGGCCGTAGAGATTGGCCGAACCCGGCTTCACCGAGAAGTCGTCCATCTCGTCGTTCAAGAGAACGCCCGTACCTGGGACGACGAACTTCGCACCGAACGAGGCGTTCAACGTGTACGTCGTCGCGACCGCGTTGCCTTCACCGTCGATGACCGAGTAGTGCGTCGTTTGAGGCGACTCGTGACCCGCGGTCACGCCAGGGCCGACCGCACTCGATGGAGTGGCATGCTCGGTGTCGATGTCGCTCATGCGTTTTGCAATGTAAGCGTCATCGGTCAAGAGCGTGACGGGCGGCGATACGAAGGCGGGATCGCCGAGCAAGGCGTTTCGGTCCGCGTAAGCGCGGCGCGCGACCTCGACGTACCGATGCACTTCTTCGACGCTGTGCCACGCGTGCCGGGCCACCTCGAGGACCTCGCAGCCGTGGAGGATCTGTCGCATGACAATCCCGCCCGCGGACGGTAACGGCATCGTCATGAGCTCGTGCTCTCGGTAGGTGAACCGTAGCGGCGCACGCTCGATGGTTTGGTAGCTCGCGAGGTCGGCCTCGGTCCAGATCCCGCCGGCCTCACGAACCCCGCGTACGAGTTTTTGCGCCAGCGGTCCGCGGTAAAAGGCGTCCGGTCCGGCGGCGATGACGAGCAGCGTTTCGGCAAGTTCGGCTTGCTGCCATGCATCCCCGGCTTCGAGGGCCGAACCATCCGCTCGCTCGTAGCCGTGGGCCGCGGCCTCGAAGCCCGCTTTTCTCATATCCGAACGGCCTTTATGCAGGTTTTTTGCCTCGAAAGTGTCGACCAGGTGGGAGCGCGCAAGATCGACCGCAGGCATCACGAGGTCGCGCCATGGCAGTGAGCCGAAACGCCGGTGCGCCAGTGCAAAGCCCGCTACGGTACCGGGGATCCCCGCACTCCTGGCTCCCTCGATGCTGTCCTTCGTCGGGGTGCCCGCTCGGTCCAAGTACA
>CANMZR010000150.1 GCA_947502375.1 Polyangiaceae bacterium | reverse complement strand
CTTCCGATCTAATCCCGAGACCTTGCCCCGCATCCACGAGGGTTGGCGAGTCTCCGTCGAGTGCTTCGAGCCAGTACCAATTTTGGCCGCTCTCGCTGAAGGCGTCGAGCTTCACGCTTGCGACCCAGCCGGTTCGGGTCGTTGCGTCCGTCCCGTACAGTTCGAGGACGGCCCCCGCACCGGCGGGGTGTTCAAGGGCTGCCCCTGCGAGCGATTGATTGAGTTTTGGTTGGTAGAAACGCCGCACGCGCGGCCCTCCGTGTGGCCCCACAGAGACGTGCGACTCAGGCTCATGTGGGTAGGCTCCGTAGCCGTCGGCCTTCAAAAATGCGAGGAACTCGGCGGCGCCGGTCGGCAGGGCCGCGTTTTCCCCCGTAACCTCCGAGATGCTCGCGCCGCCTGCGCCGCTGCCGCTATGCGTTCCCACGCCGGTGCCGAAGCCGGTCGGCATGAGGCAGCCAACGAGGCCGATGAGTGGGAGGCCGAGGAGCCACGAGTGCACGGAAACGACTCTGCCACGGAAGGTCCATTCTCGCAAAAAAGCGCTTCTTTCGTAACAAAAACCGGGCGAAACCTCCCGGAGCAGCCGACTGCGAGGGCCCGGCCGTCCGTGCGTCGAGCGGGCGCTCTGAACGCGGGGACCAGGCTCAACCGACGAAGTGCAATTTCACCGCGGCGAAGGTCGCGAGGATCCCGAGTAAGAGCGAAATCACCGCCACGAGCACCAAGGTTTGCGAGCGAATTGGGGTGCCGGTCGGGAGTTCGATCGGTTCTTCCATGGTGTCGATGAAGTCGTCGGCGCGTCGTGGCGCCGTCGCGGCTTCGGACTCGCTCGGAGCGCGGCCGGAGTGGATCCCCGGGGCACTGTCCGGACCGACCGAGTGAGGCGGCGCCTCGGAGGTGTTTACTTGTGGCACGGGAATATCGACCAGAAAACCATGTGGCGCATACGGACGCAGGCATTCGGCAAAGGCGGCGGCCGAAGCGTGGCGGTCCGTGGGCTCTTTGGAAAGGGCCCGCGCGAGCACGTCTCCGAGGCCAGCGGGGAAGGTTTTGTCGGGTAACCGGAGGTCGAGAAGGATGGGTGGTCGCGAGACGTGAAGCTGGATAAATTCCATCGACGAGCGTGCGTCGAAGGGGAGTTTGCCCGTCAGTGCTTCGTAGAGGATGACGGCGAGTGAGTAGATGTCGCTCCGTCGATCGAGGGTGACTCCTTGCGCTTGCTCGGGGGACATGAACTCAGGCGTCCCGAACACCATGCCCTCCTGGGTCAACATAATCGAGCCGGGTCGCAATTCCCGCTCGGTGACTTTCGCGAGGCCGAAATCGAGCACCTTCGCGAAGTCCGTGAGCCCACCCGAGTTCGTCAGAAAGATGTTCTCGGGCTTGAGATCACGGTGAACGATGCCGAGCTGGTGGGCCTCTTCGAGGGCGCCGCACACTTGCATGAGGACCGACACGGCGCGCTCGACCTCGAGCGGTCCCTCGCGCCTCACAACCTGGTTTAGGTTCTTGCCTTCCAGGTATTCCATTAGGATGTAGAGTTCGCCGTCTTCCAGCGTGCCGTACATCATCACCTTCACCGTGTTGGGGTGAGTGAGGTGGCTCATCGCGCGTGCCTCGCGCCGAAAGCGCGATACCAGGTCTTTGCGGGTCTTCAGCTTCGCGTGAAGAATCTTGACCGCCACCATGCGGTTCATGTCCGGCTGCAGCGCCTTGTAGACGGAGCCCATGCCGCCGGTGCCAATTTTCTTGAGGATCTTGAATTGGCCGTTCAGAATCTCTCGGCCGATGTAAGGATCTTGTGGATGCATGGCGACGCCCGGGGACGCTAGCATGTGAACGGTCCAGAGTGACATGCTAGCCCCATGGCACCAATCGTCCTTCTGAGCGCACGTCTTACCGAGGCGGGTTTCTCCCACGGATTTTTCACGCGCGCCGTCAGCGCGGATTGGGAGCCTGCCTGCGTCGAGCTTGGCGTGCCTCGCGAACGGCTCTACCTGCTCACCCAGGTGCACGGCACGGTGGCAGCGAGGCTGACCGGCGAAGAGGACCACCGCACCGTTCGCGAGCGCGAGGGGGACATCACGTTCTCTTCTTCGCCCGGAGTCGCCTGTGGAACTCGCGTCGCCGACTGCGCTCCGGTGCTCATTGCTTGCCCTAAGAGCGGCGCGGTTGCGGCTGTTCATAGCGGCTGGCGCGGGACCGTCCAGCACGCTGTCGCGGCCGGTGTCCGCGCCTTCGGCGAGAGGACGGGTGCGGAAGGGCTGATCGCCGCGATTGGCCCGCTCATCGAACGGTGCTGTTTCGAGGTTGGTGACGACGTGGCGAACGAGCTCGTCCGCAGCAGCACGCTCGGCGGCAGCGCCGTTGATTTCAGTCATGGAAGGCCGCGCGTCGATCTTCGCCGAGTGCTCGCCGCCCAGTTGCAGGCGCTCGGGGTCACGGCGATCGACCAGGTTGGAGGTTGCAGCCGTTGCGATTCGGAGCGCTTTCACTCCTTCCGACGCGACGGCGCCGCGGCGGGAAGGATGCTCGCCGCAATCGTGGCTCGCGGCGCGGCTCCGGGGACGGCGTTTCAAGGGTGACTCGCCGCCGGCTGTTCGGGTATCCTCCACCCGGGTATGTCCGCTCCGATCAAACTTGTTTTCTCCGCCGCGACCGACATCGGACGGAAACGCGAAGGAAACGAAGACAACTTTTTAGTCGACTGCGACCTGGGCTTGTTTGTCGTCGCCGACGGGATGGGCGGCCATGCCGCCGGA
Source organism: Polyangiaceae bacterium (assembly GCA_947502375.1). Lineage (GTDB taxonomy): Bacteria > Myxococcota_A > Polyangia > Polyangiales > Polyangiaceae > SYFR01. Next base: position 7,877 of record CANMZR010000150.1, on the reverse strand, counting down.
GAGGTGGCGAGCGCGCTCACCGTCCATGCCGTCCACGAGGTTTTGATGGCGCACGCCCCGCTCCTGCACCGCGGCATGAGCCCATGCGCGGCGGCGAGCGACCTTGCGGGTCAGGACGTCACCAAGCTGCTCGAACTCGCAGTGAGCACCGCTTCGGACCGCGTTTACGCGAAGGGACTCAGCGATGCGCGGATGCGCGGCATGGGCACGACGCTTTCGGCTCTGTTGGTGCTCGGTACGCGCGCGTTCGTGGCGCATGTCGGCGACAGTCGCATCTACTTGCTTCGCGGTGGCGTCGTCAACCAGGTGACGGATGATCACACGGTGGCTCGCGAGCTCGTCCGGCTCGGCATGGTCCGACCCGAACAGCTCGCCCAAATTCCCAGGAAAAACGCCATCACTAGGGCCGTCGGCGTCTACGCGCACGTCGAGGTCGACACGCTCTCCTTCGACGTGTTGCCCAACGATCGCTTTCTCCTCTGTTCGGATGGGCTTTCCGGTTATCTCGACGATTCCTCCGAGCCTCTCGCGCCCTTTCTCGAACTTGAAGATGGCGATGCCGCCGTCCGGAACCTCATCGCGTTTGCGAACGACCGCGGTGGAAAAGACAACATCACTGCCGTCGTCGTTCGAGTCGGCGGTGGTGACGTGTCCGATGGCCTGCGGGTGCAGCGCGCGGCGTTGAAGCGTGAGGTGCTCGCGGCTCTGCCGTTGTTCTCCCGCCTGAACGAGCGTCAGCTCATGAGCATGATGGCCGTGGTCGAGGTTCAATCCTTAGCGGCCGGTGACATCGTGATGCGGGAAGGCGAGTCCGGTGACGCGATGTTCGTCATTCTCGAAGGACGCTGTCGGGTCGAAAAGCAGGGCGAGCAACTGCTCGAACTGGCTACCGGTGCTCATTTTGGCGAAATGGCTCTGATCCGGGCGCACCCTCGGTCCGCGACCGTCACGGCCACGGTGCCGAGCGAACTCCTGTGTTTTCGCCGCGAGGACTTCTTCGACATGCTGCGCGGAGAGCCACACTCCGCGGTGAAACTTCTCTGGCAGTTCATCAATGTGCTCGCCGGTCGGCTCGAGCAGACCTCGGAAGATCTCTCCAATGCCCGCCGCAAACTCGGCGCGAATGTTCGCGGCGAAGGGCTGAATCGGCCCGCGTCCGAGCCACCTGTCCGCGCCGACGGGGTGGAGGGTTTCCTTTCAAAAACCTCGGATACGGGAGGGCCCGCGCTCGACTTCCAAGTCAAAGCTCGGGTTGCCCCGACCGCGCACGATGGCGACGAGCGCGCGGTCGCCGGTTCGGGCTCTCCGCTCGCGTCTGGGGTGCCTCTTGGCTTTCGACATTCCACTTCCCCTGTTTCTTCCGTGGCTCCTCCGGCGTCCGACCGGTTGGGTGCGGGGCTCCCGTCCGACGCGGTCATCGAAACGTCCGCCTCGGTCGCTGCGCCCTCCAACACCGGCGAAAAACCCGAAAAATCGGACTCCGATGGCGAGCGACTTCCGCCGCCAGCGCGCGCTCCGATCCCCACGGTCCGAATGCGGACAATCACCCTCACCGCGGCGGGCACGACGAAGGGCTCCAAGAGCGAGCCGGTTGTCCCGCCCATGGCGGAGGATGAGGCCCCGCCGGAATTGCCCGCAGAGCCTGCTCCTGCCATGGCTCCTGCAAAGCCGTTTCGAGCTTTGAGGCAAACCCTTCGTCTCGATGACGCCCAACTCGCTCCGGAAAACCTTGAACAGCTGCGTCGTGAGTTTCGGGACAACGTCGCCGCCGAACGCCCGAAAAACAAGGACCCGAAGAGCTCCTGAGCGCTTGGGCGCATCTACGGTGTAGTCACTCGTTGGGGGCTGTACTAGCCTCTGAAGCATCCCATGGCGCTGCGCATGTCGAGGTTTACCCGTCTGACTGCAGGGGCCGCGCTCGTCGCGGCTTCCTACCCGTGCGTTGCGCGTGCGGATGAAGAGAAGGCTCACCAGCGACCGCGGGTCATGGAGGAGCCTGGTGAAGTCGTTGACGTCATCGATGCGTTCGATGATGGCGATCCGTTCGACATCGCCATCTCGGTCGGCTTTCAATATTTGTCGAAGAGCGCACGAATTCTTCGGGAGTCCCCTGCGTTTCAGCCCGGGCTGACGACCGGCGGGTTTACCTCCCGCACCATGAATGTGGGCCAGTTCATCGGCGTGAGCTCTGTCCTCACGCCCCGAGTGGATATCGGCCTTTACAAGGACCTCGCACTCTATGTGCGCTTGCCCATCACGCTGAGTGACGAGCAGCGCATCGACGACCTCGATGGTTCCGCGGCCCAGGCCCTCCTGGTGGCCGGGGGCGCTCCGGGTGAGGGCGCACTTTTCGCTTTGCCTTTTCGCTCGCCAACGCGCAGTGGCGTTCAGTACGTCGCGCTGGGCATTGACTATTCGATTCTCAACCAATCACGCGATGCGACCAAGCCAACTTGGACCTTTGGGCTCGAGTCTCGCATCAACGCCGGGGCTCCGATGCACGCCTGCGACATCAGCAAAGAGCCCCAGTGTGCCCATCCTGGTGACGTGAACCGCAATGGTCAGTTCGACGCCACGGTGACCGGCAAGAATGGGCTGCCGCTCGAGTCTCAAGGGTTGACCTCCCGTTCAGCGGGGGTCAGTCGCGGAACCCTCGGGCTGGAAGCCCATTCCTGGATATCGAAGCGCATCAAGTACATCGAGCCGTACGGAGGTCTCTCCGCGCTCGCTGAGTTTCAACAGGGCGACGAGAGCGACTTCGGCGCGACGGACCTCCAGGGTGCGCTCGTGAACCATCCGCCGATCGTTGGAACAGTCAGTCTCGGCTTGATGGTTCATCCCTGGGAGAATCGAGAGAAGTTCAGCCGCTTGAGTTTCGACTTTCGCTTCGACGGCACCTATCATTCGGAGGGACGTGACTATTCGGAGCTCTTTGATGCGCTTGGTTCGAGCGGCGCGCCTTCGCTGCGCAATCCGAAATGGGCTCGGTTTCGAGGCTGTGCTGCGACCGACGGTTGCAGTGGCGAGACGATAAGCGTCATCGACGAATCATCGCAAAAGGCCTATTTTACGGGGCTGACGGTCGTTGAATCCTTCGGTAGCTATCGCGCGTCGACGTCGATGACGTGGCGGATCGCCGAACAAGTGAAGCTTAACTTCGGCGTCGCGACGCGCTTCGATCAGGCTCACGGCATCTCCCACGACCAGCCGTGCAACCCGAACTTCAAGGACAACCCCTACGAAAGCGGGCCTTGTCATTTCACGACGGGCTCCGATCCATCTCCGGTGGTCGGTGCGACCGGCATTCCGAATCCCGCGTACCGTCCAACGATCAACGCCGTCGGGCGCCGCTTTCTCGTGGACGAGAGCACCACCTTCGAACTCTTCGCGCGGGGGGTTCTGCTCTTCTGATGCAATACCCGGTAGCGGAATCGGATGCAGGCGTGCGCATCGATAAAGTCGTGGCTCGGTCGGCTGGGATCGGTCGCGCCCGAGTGGTCGATCTCTTCGTGGGTGGCGCTATCTTCATCATCGATGCCGATGGCCGCCGCCGAAAGGCGCGCAAAGGCGACCGTGCGGAGGCCGGTACCGTGATCGTCGTCGACGTCGATGCCGCGGCTCTCGAGCCGGCGGCGGTGGCCGATCCTGACGTGTTGCTTCACGTCGTCTTCGAGCGAGGCGATCTCGTGATCATCGATAAAGCCGCGGGCGTTCCGAGCGCGCCGATTGCGAGCGGCGAGCGAGGAACGATCGCGAACGGCTTACGCGCGCGCTATCCCGAGATGGCGGGCATCGGATTCTCGTCCCGCGAGCCGGGGCTCTGTCATCGGCTCGATACCGATACGTCCGGATTGTTGCTCGCCGCTCGCACCCAAGAGGTTTTTGACGCCATTGTCGCCGGCATGAAGGACGGTTTGCTCGACAAGCGTTACTTGCTCGTGTGCGAGCTCGCCGAAGGCGCCGTGCTCGAGGACACAGGGACGATTGAGTTGCCGCTCGCGGGGCACCCGAGCGATGGGCGACGGGTTCTGGCCTGTCGGGATGCCGTCCAGGCCGAGCGCATGGGGGCGCGTCCGGCGCTGACGAGCTACCGCGTGTTGCGGCGTTCGGGTCGTCGCGCACTCGTGGAAGCGAGCGCGTCGAAGGCCTTCCGTCATCAAATTCGAGCCCATTTTTCTGCGCTTGGTGCTCCGCTGGTCGGTGATCGACTCTATGGGACCGCGACGGAGCTAGCCCGCCATGCGCTGCATGCGAGTCGCCTCAGTTGGTCGGGAGACGGTGCCGTTCCGGCGTTCGAGGTCGATTCGGCGTTGCCCCCCGAGCTGGCCGCCCTTATCGATTGATCGAAGTCACGGCTTCTTTGGAACGAGCCGCAGCGTTCGCAGCAGCATGCGGTCCACGGCTCGCAACCAGGCCCGCCAGCGGGCGTAGTCGGCAACCTCGATTCGGGACGCGTTGAAGCGGATCGAGCGTGTGATGACGAGATGCTTGGCGTCGGGTGCGAGCACGAACGTCTGACGTGCGTCGCCAAACTCGCCGCCTGGTAGGTCATCGTTCGGTGGCAGAGCGGCGAGCCTGAAGCCCTCTGGCAGCGCGAGTTCGATCGTGGCGTCGCGATGCGAGGGAGCAAGCTGTGGTGGCAGCTGCACGGGCAACGTGCGCTCAGCGAGTGGCGCGAGCTCGACGGCAAACGGCGTCGCGGGCGCCAATGCGAGGATCAGATTTGTGCCTTCGTGCCGCGCGAGCCCCCGCGAGGTGGCCCCGTATTCGACCGTCGCCGCGCCATTTGGGAGCGCACCGTCGAAGTGCACCGCGCGCTCGAGTTTTGCGTTCGGAAGGTTTCGCGAGAGGAGGTTGGCTTCGACCCACTGGGCGCGGGTGTCCGCTTGGCCGAGGTTCGTGCGCAGAAAAAAGGCCGAGTCGCCGACGTGCCGCTCCGAAACGTGAAGGCCGGCGTTGCCCTCGTCATCGAGCGTGAGTTGCCAAGTCGCGGCGACGCCATGCTCGTCGGGGCTCGAGTTCGGCGTGGCGATCGGCTGAATGTCACCCTCCTGGACGAGGACGGCTGCGGCACGTGTGTCCATCGAGGGCGGGGCCCCGAGCCGGCTCTGCGGGCTTGTCGCATCGAGAAAACGCCCACCCTTCGCGTCGGGCAGGTACACGATCCCGTGATCGAACATCGGGATCGCGATCTTTGAGCCGAACAACAATCGCGGCTGACCGGTAAAGCGCGTCTGGATGAGCACTTCCGACGCCTCGATTCCGACGGCTCGCAGCAAGCTGATAAGCAGATTCGCCTTGTCGTCGCAGTCTCCCTGGCGCCGCGCGAGCAAGTGCTGTGGACGGTTTGGAAGCCACCACTCACCGGATGCATAATTGACGTAGCGAATGTCGTCGGCGACGTAATTGAACAGCGCTTCGAGCTTTTCTTCGCGCGTCGTTTTTCCTGCCGTGACCTCCCTCGCGACTTGTTTGATTTGCTCATCAGGTTCGGTGAACCCTTCGATCGCGCCGCGGTACCAGGTCATGAAGTCGCGCCACGTTGGATAGATCGAACCGACGACGAGCGGCATCGTTTCGCTGGCCGGTGGAGCGAGCGGTTCGTCGACGATGACCGGCGGATGGTCCCAGATAAGCCGTGTAACCGTCCGGTCACCCACCTGGCTTTCGATGCGCCGATCGGGCTTGCCGCCAATCACGTCAAAGGCGAGCGGCGAGCCGTTTGGCGCATCGATGACCACTTCGTTGTAAAGGACGGGATGGGTCGCGACGGAGCCCACGTAATCGACAAAGTAAAAGGGTGCATCGTCTCGGCGACCGACGGGCCCGGGGGTGAAGGACCGGACGGCGATTTCGATGACGTCGCCGCGCCTGAGGGCGGGCCAGCGAACGAGTCCCCCCGAGGCGTCCTGTTCCTCGGGTTGAAGGATCCCTCCGTCCGGTCGGTGGACCCGCGCTATCAGCAACTCGCTCGTGGGACTCGTTTCGGGCACGTGCTCGTATCGATCCAGCTCACTGCGAGGTTCCACCAAGATCTCGCGGGCATAGTGAATCGTCTGCGAAATACGCTTGTCCGTGTGCATACGAACGACGCGTTGCCAGTGAAGCTGCCGCTCGAACATGCCCTCCGCCGGAGCCGGGTGAGCCCTTCTGCGAGCGAGAAATTCCTTGGCCGGCACGAAGGAGGCCAGCTCGCGTTCGACCTCGACCGAGGTTGGCGGTTTGCCCGCGCGGAAGCTCACTTCGGCGCCGAGAGCGGCATTGCCGGGTTCCAGCGCCTTGGCACGTGCGAGGGCACTTTGGACGCCCGGAGCCTTGGAGGCTCCCAGGCTTTCGAGGGCGTGTGCAATGCCCAGATGAGCCTTCGAAAGGTTTGGCGAAAGAGCAGCGGCCCTCTCAAAAAATTCAAGAGCGCTTGCATTTTTTCGGAGCGAGAGCAGCATCGCGCCGACTCGCACGAGCGCCCCGGCATCGGTCGTATGAGGCAAGTCCGCTCGCGCCGCTGCCTCGATCCCGTCCGGTCCGAGGAGCATGTGAGCTGCGACGAAGGCAGGGTCGCGGTATCCTGGCGCGAGCTCCGTAAGCCGTCGCCTGGCCTCAAGGTAAGTTGTGGCGCGCGAGCCGCGCGTGAACTTAGCGAGCGCACGCCATAGGGCCTCGGGCGCCGACGCAGGCTCGGTCCGCGCCACCGCCTCGAGCAGCGCGATGCCTTTGAAGCGCAGTCCTTCGTTGCCGAGTCGTAGAAAGATTTCGGCACGAATGAGTTCGGATTGTGGATCGTGTGCGGCAGCGAAGGGAGGCTCGCCCGCGGTGGCGAACGCAAGGTCGTGCTGCTGCGATCCGAGTTGCGCCAAGATGAGGGCGCGCTGAGCGAAAGCGCCAGTGTCGTCGTCACGCGCGCTGACCGCTTGCTCGAGTGCTCGACGAAGCCATCCCGAGCGGTTCGCTCCCGCCGGTGCAAGGTACCCCGCGATAGCGAGGGTCTCGGCATCGATGTTCGGGGTCGTCGCGAGCAGCGCGAGGAGACCCGGCGCTCGCGGACTCTGCAGGTCATCCGCCCCGGCCAAGATACGCACCAATGCCGCGCGCAAAGACTCAGCGGTGCCGGGGCTCGCCCCAAGCCCAATGGTCTGTTCGAACACCGTCTCGACGCGGCTCATTGCCGCGACGGGCTCGCGGCGGGCGCGTTCGAGCGCATCCTGAAGCCGCGTCGCGTCCGACGACGTCCCGAGCTCGATGGGCGAGCCGTCGGGCTCTGAAAACCGCAGTCGCACGCGGCCTTCGTCGTTCTGCGCGCCAGTGCAGACCTTGATCGCGACGAGGTGCTCGCCCGCGCTCGCATCGAGTGCCACGGCGGCCCGGTCGAGGAGGGCCCGCGCATGGCGCTCACCACTCATCGCCGCGTCATGTCCGTCCCACTGCAGTCGAAAGCTGCCCGTTGTCGCGACGTGCAACACGAGACGACGGGCCTTCGGAACGGCGACGGCGCTCGACAAGTAACTACACGATTCGGCGCGCGGGTGAATGTACAGCTCCAGCGGAAGACCGCGGGCCGTGACGGACGAAACGACGCTCCGGATGGGACGCACGGCGATCGCGCCCCACGATGCGTCGGCGGTCCGGTAGTCGAACCCTGCCACCTCGATGCCTTCGTGTTTGCCAATGCCCCCGCCGGTGTCCTCGAACGGACCGAAAACGGACAGCGTGCGAAGAACGCCGTCCACGGTAGCGCCACTCACCGACATGCCGAGCGCGTCCCCATCGGACGGTGGCGCTTCAGGGGCGAGGCTCCGCGAAAGCCAGCGCGCTTGCTCCGGCACCGGTCCTTTCGCATTGCCAAGCGCCATCAAGGCGGCGCGTGCCTTACCGGCCGAGGC
>CANMZR010000149.1 GCA_947502375.1 Polyangiaceae bacterium | reverse complement strand
TATCGGCGGCATTGTTCTCTTCGTCGTCGAAAAGTGCTTCAAGAAGGCCGCTGACGCAGTCAATCTCTTCTCGCCGACGCAGGTACCCAACATCACGATCAACGAGTCGGGCGTCAAGATTCAGGCTGGATCGAACTTCATCGTGGTCACCAAGTTTGGCATTACCCTCAATGGAATCGCGATTGAGAACTGCGGACAGACCTTGCATTCTCCACTGATCAAAGCGAGCACGTTGACCGAGGTTCAGGCCGAGGAATCGGTGAACTTCTTTGGCGCAATCGCGGGTCTCTAGGATGCCAACAATTCTTGCGGCTCGTCACCTGGTGGGTCCGTCAACGTGACGCGAAAGACGTCGGCCGAGATCGTTCACGGGATGCTCGCCGTGAGCTTGTTCCTCTAGGCAAGCTCACGGCTTACGGCCATTACCAGCAGTCGTTCCTCTGTGAGAGCCTTTGACGATGGCTCCGGTGTGAGCCGATTCGTCCTTACGCTCGCTCGCGACGATACTTTCGTGCATGGAAATAACCGATGTGCGCATTACTTCATCGCGCGATCGATGAACGTCGCCATTTGGCCTCGCGTCACGGGGCTGTCAGGGCAGTAGAGCTTCTTAACCGCGTCACAGCCAGAGGTGACACCGGCAGCGCGGAGCGCGTTGATCTTCGCCTCGTGCATCGACGCCTCGTCGTCGCGGAAGGCATCCGAGGCCGACGCGGGCAGCTTGAATGCCCTTGCAAGGAAGGTCGCCATCTCGGCGCGAGTGACCTCCTCCTCGGGGCAGTATTTGGTGCCGGCTACGTTGCATCCGTTCGCAATACCAGCCGCAGCGACGGCGTTAATCGAGGCTTCGAAGGGCGTCCCGTTATCGTCGGTGAATTTATCGGGGCCAGCCGGTAGCTTCAGTGCCGACGCCAAGAACCCAGCCATCTGCCTGCGCGTGACCGTCTGGTTAGGGCAATATTTACCTCCGCCGCACCCCATTGTCAGCCCTTGCTTCGCCATCCAGTCAATGGAACTCCGGTGCGGTGATCCGCAAATATCGGAGAACGAAGCCTTGCACGCGGGCTCGCTCGCTGGGCCGCACGAGGCGCCTTTCGGGAAGCCATCCGCCGGGGCCTTACGCATACGGCTCTCCGTAGACGAGCCCCACGAACCGTCTTCGCTGATCAAATCGCTCGGATTGTTTCGGTTCCAGAGGCGCTGGAAGGCGAGGACATCGAGCCCCCCGTGGTCAACAACAGAGGATCCGACCCAGTCAAAATGCCACGGATCCGAGGAACCGAGCCAATCAAAGCCGCTCGACTCAAGGGTCGACCTCCACGAGGAATATTCTTGGATGTCCATCGCGAGGCCGGTCTCGTGGTTCGAGTTGCCGGGCTCGGCGGCGAGCGAGATGCCGCAGTCGCCGGATTGATACCAGCTCCAGAGTAAGTATTGCTGGGCGACCGTGCGGAGCATCGAGTTTATCGTCAATGACTTGCCTGGGTTCGCGGCGAGGAGCGACGCGAGTTTGTCGCGCGCGGGCTTCTGAATGAAAAGGAAGATGTTCGAGCCCGCGTGCGCGCTTGACGGGAGCGAGAGAGGAGCGAAAGCCCCAGGCTCGATGCAATTGCCCTCTTCAATGATCTGGAACGAGAGGCCCATTACGCTGGCGGTGGCGCACGACGCGGCGGCGGCGGCGGCGACCGTGCTGTTTGAGAGCCCCTCAGCGATTTGGCCTGTGTTTTCGTCGTGCGCGTCGGCTTCACCAGGGGCGCTGGCCGGGTCGCCCGGCACCTCGGAGACGCAGCCAGCGACGACGAGGGGCGCGAGGAAGAAGGCGGCGGCGAAGCGGCGATGAGGGAGCGATTGAGCGATTTTGTAGAGCGATTTCATGGTGCGTGGGCGAGGTGCCAAGCAAAGTTCTGGCGGAGCGCATCGATGGGGGATGTTTACGCGGATCGCTGGGCAAAATGAGGTCGGGCTGGGCTTATTCCGAATGAGGCGTTGGGCGGAGCAGGTGTGTGTAAAGTTGGAAGGATTGAGCGGTCCGGTCCTATGCGCTGCGTTTGAGAGGTCGAATTCCCGCCATCACACGCTTTACGCCAGCGTCGCGAGCTGCGCGCAGGTCCCAGTGTCGATGAGCTCGACCATTGCCCTCAAGCTCATCGACCGTAGGGTCCCACGGCGACAAAGGGAACGTCGTGGCACCACCCCTCAGCGAACGGGGATCGGGGAGGTCGCGGTGACGTTCACCACGCCTGGATACTTGCCTGCGAGAGCCTCGGTGCTGATGGCAGCGTAGAGCTTCGCGAGCCCGGCCTCGTCGTCGAAGTTGCGGCCGAACAGGACCTTCGGGGCCTTGTAGAGCGGGTGCGGCTCGCCGTTTGGCTGAAGGTCTGGCTCTTCGAGGACGGCACGCGCCTCCACGTTCAAATCGTACAAGGTCGCGCGATGGTGCGTGGTGAACGAGAGCCGACCGTCCATGAACACGTTGGGGCAGCTCTCCTTACGTAGCTCCCAAGCGACGTCGAGTGCCTTCGGCGTCGTCCACTGCGCGCCGGGGAAAAAGTCGTCGTTCAGGAACCCGTGCCGTAGGTCGTAGTCTTTGAAGCGCTGCTTCAGCACGTCGACGACCGCGAGCATTTGCTCGGTCGCCGGGTCACCTTCCTCGACCATTCGTACGGGAAGCCCGTGCGAGGCGACGAGAATGCACACGTCCTTTTTCGGTGCATCGGGGAACGCTGCCTTTACGTCACGCTCGATCACGTCTCCGAGCAGCTTACGGAAGCGTTCGTCGCTCGAGAACTCCTTGACCATGATGAACTGCTTCGGCTTCCAGGTTGGATGCGCTTTCAGATACGCGACGGCGTCTTGCATGTGTTCGCCGCCCGTCGCGAGCGAGTACTGCGCGCCTTTGTTGAAGAGCACGACCTTCGAGACGCCGTCTTTTCTCATCTGGTCGAGTGCCGACGGGATCGACGGCGTCGTGAAGTCGCAGCCGAGGTAGGCCTTGCCCTTGATGCCCGCGGCGCGGAGCGCCTTCGTCGCAGCGTTGACTTGAAGGCTCGCGTTCTTGCGATAGTTCGTTTTGCCGATTTGCTCGTACTGGCCAGCCACTGTGTCGTACGAGAGCTTGTAAGCGAGGTCGCTGAGGGGCGGGCGAATCCAGTCGGGAAGAGGGATTCCGTCGTTCTTGAGGAACGCCGCCTTCACGTACGGTTCGAGTTCGGTCTCGACGTCGTCGATGTCGCAGTGCGAGCCGAGCAGCACACCGACTTCCACCTTGGATTCCTGGACGTCGGTTTCGTTCGTTCCGAGGTTCTCGTCACCGATGGCGCAACCGGTGGCGAGCAAAGAGCAGAGCGTGGCGAGTGCAAGGTTGGTTCTCATGGCTGTTTCTCCGCGAAGGGTTGGGGCGACGGTGCTGGGCTCAAGTGCCCCACGAGCGCGCCAGCTTGTTGAAGAATCTTATGACGACCGTCGCGGCCCTCGTCAAGCGTTCACATACGAATTCGTATGTTAAACTTCGAGCGAACTCGGCCGGCTACCGTGCGTCGGTAAAAGTCCAGCGGAGCCCCATTTCCCGGGCGTTTATTGCGGGTCAGGGATGATGGCGACGTCGTTGATTGGCGTGACGTTCATGCCGCCCGGGTAGCCGGACGACGGCACCTCGGGGTGGTCAGCGAGGCGGAAGTTGAAGTGGTGCAGCAGGCGCTGAAACACATGGGTGCGGGCCGCGATCGACGCGACGATCTCGTCGACCCCGCCGTCGCCGACGCCCGTTCCAGCCGAGTTCCTGAAGCTGATCGGCCATCACTCCCCACATCCCGGAACTGGACTCGGAAACGGTGCCGTCATGCGGCTTAGCGACGCGGCATTCTAGCTTCCGGGGTCGTTCGTCGTACGGTTGCATCGCTAAGGCTGACAAGCCGCATTGCGCAGCACGCTCACCGACTCGCTCTGGAGATTGGCTGCCGCAACATCGAGCTTTCCATCGCCGTCGAAATCGCTCACGGCAACGGAGTTCGGATTCGCGCCAACCGAATGCTCCACCTGAGGCTCGAACGTGCCATCGCCCTGATTGCGGAGCACGTAGGCAATCGCCCCGAAGCTATGAGCGGAGACGAGGTCGAGGTTGCCATCGCCATCGACATCGGCAAGCGCGACGGTGGTCGGGTAGGCGCCCAGGCCGAGGCCGATGTTGCTCCCATATTTCTTGAACCCGCCGATTCCGTCGTTGACGAAGACGCTGAGCGTCCCCGACGTCCCATTCGCCGTGGCAAGGTCGAGCTTGCCGTCGCCGTTGACATCGCCGAACGCTACGGCGCTCGCGACGCCTCCCGGGAAATAGTCCACCTTGGTCCCGAAGACGCCTCCACCCTGGTTGCGCAACACGGAAACCGATGCGCCGTCGGCGTTCGCAACCGCGAGGTCCAGCTTGCCATCTCCATCGACGTCACCGCTCGCAAGACCGAGCGGCCCCTGCCCCACGGGAACGTCCTGCTTCGGTTTGAAGGTCCCGTCACCGTTCCCAAACAGAAGGCTCACGGTGTCCGCCGAAAAGTTCGCGGCAACGAGGTCAAGCTTCCCATCGCCATCGAGATCCGCGGCGAGCGTGGAGAGAGGCCCCTTGCCCACCGGAACATCCATCACCGGCAGGAACGTACCGTCTCCTTTGCCAATCAAGACGCCAACGGCGTTGCCCGAGAGCTTCGACACCGCGAGGTCGAGTTTTCCGTCGCCGTTGAAATCGCCGGGCGCGACCGTCCTCGGGGACGTACCCACGTCCTGATCGAGCTTCGACTTGAAAGCGCCGTTGCCCGCGTTGAGCAGCACACTGATTGACTTCCCGCCGTTATTTGCGGAGATAAGGTCGATCTTGCCGTCCCCGTCGACGTCCCCAGCGATGACGAAGATCGGTTGCGTACCGGTCGCAACGTCGACCTTCGCAAGGAGTTTCATCGGACACACGCTGCATACACTGCTCGCGCAGCGACTCGTGGGACTGCACTCGTGACCGCATCCCCCGCAATGCTTCGGCTCCATGCTCGTGTCAACGCACGCCCCATCGCACGACGTGAGACCGTTCGTGCAAGCACTCGCCGAGCCGCCGGCGCCGGCGATCCCACCAGCGCCGCCCGCGCTCGAGCTGCTCGCGTTCACCGCAGTCGTTGGAGCCCCACCGCCGGAGCCGGAGGTCTTGTCCGTGAGCGCTTTCCCGCTGCACGCGAGCACGAGGCACGAACCGACGACCGCGGCTCTGCCGCTCCAGCGAGTCAATGTCATCGCCTGTGTCTACACGAACTTCAATTTTTAGACTTTTTTTCAGAAAATTTTGGAGGTCACCGAACGGCCGTTTGCTTTTTATCATGCCACTCGGGCGACCGACCCGCGTGATCTCCGCTCGAATCGGTGAACGAGCGTCACGGCGACGATGGCAAGTCCGAGCGAGAGCCCCCTCCACAAACCCACGGCCCCAAGGTGGTAACGAAACGCCAGCAAACCTGCGACCGGCAAACCGACGACGTAGTAGCCGACGAGGTTCGCCCATTGCGCGGGGTGCATACCGTTAAGATCGCGCAAGGCCAGCGGGAGAATAGGAAGAGCAAGGCACGTCGCAAAGCGTAGCACCCGGTCGGCACCAGTGTTGAGCGGTCGAGCGGGCGCGTTTTGCCTGATTTCACACTGTTTAACACCTCACAAACACACCTACACCTCACAAACACACCTACACCTCGCGGCGTCGAACGCCGGGTGGCCAGCGGGAGGGGTCAGGCGGCGTCGGTCGGGTCGCGGGCGCGAGCAATCGTCGGGGGGTCCGGGTCGAGGCCGAGGTGTGTGAGGATGGCGACGACTGCGTCGCGGGTTCACCACGGCCACCACCACCGCCGTGGAGGACGGCGTGGTGCGGGTTGCGCTCGCAGGCGCGCGTCCAGCGCCCATTCGGCGACGGTGCGGTAGCCACGAAGACAGGTGTTGACCTCGACTGGGCTCGGGTCGGTGGCGAGGGCTTCGAGCTGGACCCAACCCTCTTTGGGGTCGAGCTCGAGGAGCAGTTGCGTTGCCCACACGCGCCCTGCCGGTGCGGCTTCGCGGCTGAGCGCGGCGAGCGCTGCAACCGTCGCCGCCCCCGGTGCAGCGCGCAGCACGGCCCTCGGGTCGAACGCGCCAGGCGGCATCGGCACGCCGGGGAACCAGTCGAGCCGTTCGGCGGCCCGGATTGCGGCAAGGGCTGCGTGGGTGGCATCGTCGACGTCCCCAGCGATGACGATAGCGCGCGCCTCCGCATCGTGACAGCGAGGGCTGCACCAACGCTCTCGGGGTGCAGGCCCTCCACCCATCGCGCAGGGAAGCTCTCCCCAGACACGCCCGGCGCGGCGATCGCAGGCTCATCGCGTTCGAAGCGCCCACGAGCGTCGGCGAGCACGGCAGGCCCTATGCTAATCTCCCCGTCATGAGCACGGCGCGGCGGCTGCACTACAGTTACGAGGACTATCTTGCGTCGCTCGCGGTGAGCCCGTTGAAGCTCGAATTTTTCGATGGTGCGATCTTCGCGATGGCAGGCGGAACGGTGGCCCATGGCCAGCTGAGTGCGGCCATCATCATGGCGCTCGGGCGCGTGTTGTCGAAGGGCTGCCGCGTCGCAACCTCGGACGTGAAAGTTCGCATCGAATCATCGGACCTCAGCACTTTCCCCGATGCTTCGGTCATTTGCGGTGATGCCAGGACGGCCGCCGTCGACGTCAACGCGGTCGTCAATCCCTCGATCTTGGTCGAGGTGACCAGCCGCTCGACCGAAGACTATGACCGCGGTGACAAGCTGAGTCACTACAAGCAGCTGACGACTCTCGAAGCGGTGATCTTCGTTTCGCACCGCGCGCGGCGCATCACCGTCGTCGAGCGAACCAACCATGCCTGGACCGAGCGCGACTTTCGGGGCGGTGAGACGGTGGTCATCGATGCCTCGAAGATCTCGTTCGCGGTCGACGACGTCTACGACGGCATCGCTGTCGACACGCATTGAAACGTGCGTCGGGCGATGCTCGGCCCTGAGGCGATCGTCGCGGCATGGGCTGCGACGGCCAGCCACGCGCCGCCCGTTGCATGCAGCAGCACTCCGCCCTCTGATCGCGTATCGCTGTCGAGAGCCGTCTCGAGCCCTCGATCGCAACGTCGTCCCCCAGTGTCAGCGTAGTTGTCGCATCGCCCGCGTAGAGCTGACGGTGTGATCGCCACCCTGGGGACGAGCACCGAGATGAGACCGTGACCGTGTACACCGAGGCCTTCAGGGCCCATATGGTTCGCAAGATGCTTCCGCCGAACGCGATCACCGCGAACGCCCTTGCCGCCGAGGTTGGTCTGCACCAGGCGACGCTCTCGCGTCGGTTGAAAGAGGCTCGTACAGTGGGCGTCATGGACAAGCCCGCGAAGAGTTGGACGACTATTGAAAAGCTTCGTGTCGTCGTCGAAGCGAGCAAACTCAGCAATGCCGCGCTCGGCGAGTTCCTGCGTCGCGAGGGCATTCACGAAGCGCAACTGAAGGAGTGGCGCCTCGCTGCGGCCGACGAGGCTACCGGTAGTGGCCGCGCACGTGGCGGAGGCATCGCTCATAAGGCGGGGTTTTCGGGATGGTTGAGGCATGTTCGTCAATCCGTTCTCCGCCCATTCGTACATAGGTTTCGAGAAAGAGCTGTCTCACGCGACGTTGGCACAGAGGGTTCACGGGATGCTCCCCGTGAGCTTGTTCCTCAAGGCAAGCTCTAGGGCTTACCTACTCGGCTCGACTTCGACGCGATTGCGCGGTTCACTTCGCCGGCGAGCGCGCACGGCGACGTGTCCTGGCTCGATGGGTTCGATGGGCTCGATGGGGACGGATCGCCTCATCGACCGCTCGCACGTGGCCCGCCCCGCCGTGCAAGCGGTACTTGCAGCCGAGGGCTTGAGCTGAGCCGCGAGTGCCACGTGCCATTGCCTGCCACGTGCCATCGCCCGGCACGTGCCGTCCCCACCCTCACGGCATCGGCGGAGCGCAGGCGCTCACGCGAACGTCATCGACGAAGAGAAAGTAATTCCTCGGCAGCGGCGCGTGTCCCGTCTGAATGGTGAATGAGGGATCCTCGAGGACCTTGCCGTCGAGCTTTTTGTCGATCGAAACGCTTTCGGAGAGCCACCCCGTGTCGCACGCCGTCGCGCCACACGTGAAGCCATTCTTCGAGGTGTCTTCACGGTACCAAATGGTTTTGTTGCCCTGGACCTTCGAGTCCAGTCGCACCGCGATGTAGGGCTTGTTCACGGCGTTCAAGACGTCCGGCGCCGCGACGATGCGGTACTTGAACGAGAGATGGCGATCCGCATCCGCGAGACGCGGGGTGATGAGCTGTTGCGAAAGACTGCCGAAGCTGTAGCTCTTGCCCATGCCCGTGGCTTGCTTGACGCGGATGCGGCCGAAGTGCCCTGACCCGCTCGGCGGCGTGACGGCGACCCCGAGCGCAGTGTAGCTCTGCTCAAATCCGACGAGGCCGGCGCTGTCGGCATCTTCCTTACCGGGATAGCTAATCCAACCGCTCAGGTCGCCTTCGAAGGTTCCGGCGCGAACCAAGCGCAGTCCGATACCCTCGAGGTCGCCATCGAGGCGCGCGACGGGCACGAGGGGGATAGCCTTGCCACATACACCCGAATAGAAAAAGCTTTTGGCAGGCACGCACTCCTCACTACCTGGACAGGGTTTGTCTTTGTCGCACCCCTCGATGCAAATTTTGCCATAGCAGAGTGGCTTTTCTTCCGCGCTAAAACCACCTTTTATACAGTCGTCGGTGAAGCTGCATGGAACCGTGCATTCCGAATCCGGGTTGCTAAGACATGGTACTTTTCTCTCACCAGGATCAAAAGCAGGCATACCGGCGAAGTTGAGTAGTTCTTGTGCTCGGAACAGCGCATCCGCGAACGGCACGCCGTCGTCTAGCCATGCGCGCATCATCGGCAGCGAGAGAGAGATGATGGTGTCTAGGACAGAATAACGGTAACCTAAGGTGGCCGCCGCGCCGCTCTTGAGGAGCGCGTCCGGGAGAGAACTCCCGCGTGCCGAGCTGCACACGTCGAGCACGACGACGCTGCCCTTCAGCCTTGGGGTAGGTTCCATCTCATTGCTAACGACGCCAGCGAGCGCGAGGAAGAAACCCGCCGTTACGTGGACTTTGCTCTCCGGTGCCATCTGGAGGTCCGCGCTGAGGTAACGGGTTACCCAGAGCAAGCTGCTCCTGCCGTACTTCTCGAAGAGTGCGATCTTATCCTCATGTTTCGGGGGCCAGAGGTCGGCCGTCATGAGGGAGCTGGCGGCCGGGAGCGGGTTCTTGTCGCAATCCATCCAGGGCGCCTTCCAGGTGGCGAGGGACGCGGCTGTGCAGATCGCGCGCACGATGCTGGTCATGTCGTTGCCGTGGCTCGAGACGTACACGAGCTCGTCCTGACCGAGCGCGCTCAGGCTCTCGAGATTCAGCTTTTCATCGACGACTGGGATGGCGCTGGCGCCGTTGCACTCCGCGGCTGATTCCGAAGGGAGCACCAGCGCGACTTTGTCGTCAAATTTTTTGAATTCGTCGCCTGCACCGCGAAGGATGTGAATTTTCTTCGGACGCACGGTGAGCGATGAGGGCGCCTGGCTCGAGCGCCACGACGCTGGCGTGTCCTCAGACTTGGTGACTTCGTAGTCGGAGCCACCACCGCGCTCATCGGGATTCTTGAGGAAGATTCCTGTGGTCACGCCTTCGACGCTCGTCCAATAAAGGTCGTTTGCGCCGAGCGCGGCGGCAGCGATCCCCTTTGCCTTTGGCAAGAGCGCGGCTCCCACCGCGAGACGTTCATGGAAGGTCCCTTTTGCGCTCTTCATGGCAGCGACGACGGCGTCGTGCAGGTCGCTGAGCTCTTTCATTCGCGCGACTTCGAGTTTTGGCCACACGCGCAGGCCCGCCGCGAGTGACGTGCGCTTCGCGCCGCCGAGAGTGACGGTCCCGCGCACCCGGCAGCGGGCGTCGGCGGATGGAGCGGTGAGCTTGCCCACGTAGCGGTACGCCGTGCCGTTGTTCGAGGCGAGCGCCAACGGGATAGGCATGGACTGCTGCACGTTTTCGCACGTCATTTCCGCGGTGGCAGCGTCCACGGGCGAAGCAGTCGTGAAGGAGAAGGAGACCGCAACGTCGGCGCCGGGCGCCGGCTCCGCGGGCGAGAGAGTCGGCGGGCCGGCGAAGGTGATGTCGTCGTAGTAGACGACCTCGACCGCGCGGACGGTCTCCAGATTGCCTTTCTTTGCTTTGAGTTTCAGCGTCGACAGCCCCACCGGCACCGGCACGCCGAAGGACCACCGCTTCGCGTCGATGAAGTCCGTCTTCGCGAAGCCGACCGACGGCCCGAGCTCATACGAGACCTCCGCGTTCGCAATGGACGTCGTGCCCGACACGTCGATCGACGGCGTCGTCGCGACGAGCCCGCCCGGCGTCGTGGTTGGCGTCTCGAGGGCGAGGTGCAGAGAAGATGCGACGTCGAGAACGGTTACTGGCGTGTCGCTACCTCCCGCGCCCGCGCCGCCGATGCCGCCCGTGCCGCCCGTGCCCGTCGTCCCACCGGCTCCGTGGTTTGTTCCGCCGCCGGAAGTAACGCTTGGACCGCTGCTGCCGCCTCCACACGCATCGGCAGCCAGAATCGATGCGCCGAGGA
>CANMZR010000148.1 GCA_947502375.1 Polyangiaceae bacterium | reverse complement strand
TCTCTCAGGCAGCAACGTGAAGTTGATGCGAAGGATCCCGTAGGTCCCCATTTTCAAGAGCACACCGGCGAGAATGACGCTGATGGCCGTGGGGGCTTCGACGTGCGCGTCGGGCAACCACGTGTGGAACGGAAACATCGGGATCTTGATGGCGAACGCGACGAATAGCCATACCCAGCATATTTTGACGGCGCTCACACCGAGCACCGTGAGCCCCTTGGACGCCCAGGCCATGCGCGCGAGCTCGGGTACCGACATCGTGCGCGTCGCGATTTCGCCGTCGACGAGGTAGGTCGGGTCGGCGTTGAGATAGAAAAAGATGAACGCAAGCAGCATGAAAACGCTACCCGCGAGCGTGTACATAAAGAACTTGATCGCCGCGTATTGACGGCGCGGACCGCCCCAAATTCCGATGAGGAAGTACATCGGCAGGAGCATGACCTCCCAAAAGACGAAGAAGAGCATGAGGTCGAGGGACACGAACGTGCCGAACATCCCGACGACCAGCAAGTTGTACATCGCGAAGTAGCCCTTCAGCTGCTTCTCGACGCTGAAGCTCGCAATGCAACCCACGAAGGAGATGAGCGCCGTGAGGAGCACCATCGAGACGCTGATGCCATCGACTCCGAGGGAGTATTCGATGTTCAGCGAGCGAACCCAAGTGACGCGCTCGATGAACTGGAAGCCGTCGTTGCCATCGACCTTCGTGAACGAAGCGTCGTAGTTCATGTAAAGCCAGCCAGCGAGGAGCACTTCAAGGCCCATCAAGCCGAGCGTCATCCACCGGATGTTCCTGTCATTTTTATAACCGGCTAGGTGGGCGATGAAGATCGCCAGCAGTCCGAGCAGCGGCAGGAACGTCATGATCGAAAGGATGTGACGCCCGAGGAAACCGTGCTTTTCAGCGTGGATACCGATCGCGTAGGGGAAGCCCTGCGCGCCATCGGCTGAGACCGAATCCGACTCGACGACAATGTGCCCGTAAAGCTCGCTCGCGGCTCGACGTCGCTGAGGGGTCGCCCAGGTCACAAGAACTTGGGTT
Organism: Polyangiaceae bacterium; assembly: GCA_947502375.1. Classification (GTDB taxonomy): domain Bacteria; phylum Myxococcota_A; class Polyangia; order Polyangiales; family Polyangiaceae; genus SYFR01. The sequence goes on along the minus strand of CANMZR010000148.1, from coordinate 9,669 downwards.
TCTTGGCCGGGCGCGAGGGTCTTGTTGGCACCGTCGAACTTGACGTTCACGCCCTCCGGGAGGCGCGGATCTGTCGGGGACGTGCGAGGTGTCACCTTGGCAATGTGCAGCGGGCCATCACCGATGTTGCGGATGACGAAAGTGCCTTTAAAAGCAGTCTCTCCGTCCTTTGTGAGCTCAAGCAAACGAGCCCCCGACACGGACGAAAGCTCGATGACTCCCGACAGGCTGGCGGCCGTGGACTTTTCCTTGGCAGCGCTGTCAGCAGCAGGAACGGGAAGGGCGGTGCGCTCCTGCGCGAAGGCGCGGGTAGGAACGACGACCGCGAGAAGCGCGAGGGCAAAGGCCCAGACGATGGATCGAATGCGGGTGTTCATGATGAGCCTGAGAATGCGCTGGTGAGAAAGATGTCAGGCGACAGGCCCACTGGGCCTAGCCGATAAAATATTGGAGGATCGCGAGTGCCGCGACACCACCCAGAATCCCGTAAATGTAAGTTTGAATGCGCCCGGTCTGGAGTTGGCGAAGTTTCCCACCCATCTGAAGGGTGCCATTCGCGACGAGGTTAACCGTTCCATCGACGAGGTTCTTATCGATCGTCGAGCTGACCCAGGCCGCGCCACGAGCGGCCACCGAAACGCCATTGACCAACCCGTCGACGATGTAACGGTCCATGTCGGCGAAGACCAGCCGCAGCTTCATGAAAGCGGCGATGACGGTGGCCTGATAGAACTCGTCGACGTAGTATTTGTTCTGGGTGAGCGTAAATCCTGGGAGACGCTTCTCGATGGCCTCCCAATCGCTCGGGCGCTCGGCGCCATAACGAGCCTTCGCGATCGACCAGGCGGCAGCGGCTCCCGACACCGACACGGCCATCAAGAGAAGCTCCGTCCTCAGGCCGGCGTCGGCGATGACGGCGGAGCTGTGGGCGAGAACAGGATGCAGCCATTGCTCGAGGAGGGGTTCGGCCGGCAGAAAGCCGGAGAGCGCGCCGCCGAGAAGGTGAGTCGAGAGACCGAAGACCACACCGGACACGATGGCGAGAACCGCGAGGATCTGCAAGACGAGCGTCATCGCCCCCGGCGACTCGTGGACCTTCTTCGGAATGTCCTTGTGGGCGTGCTTGCCCTCGAACGTCAGATAATAGCTCCGCCACATGTAGAACGAGGTGCCGAGAGCCGCGGCCAGACCGATGCCGTAGATGAGCCAGCCCGGAACGAAGGAACCGTTCTGGTTGTACATCTTCCAGAGGATCTCATCCTTTGACCAGAAGCCGGCGAAACCCGGCGGGGCCGCTGTGATGGCGATGCAGGCCATTTTGTAACACCAGGCGGTCTTTGGCATCACCGCGCGCAGACCGCCCATGTTGCGCATGTCCTGCGAACCGACTTCGTCGTGAATCAGGTGGTGCATGCCATGGATGACGGACCCGGCCGCGAGGAACAAGCAGGCCTTGAAGAACGCATGCGTCATCAAGTGGAACACGCCAGCCCAATACGCGCCGGAGCCGACCCCGATGAACATGAAGCCAAGCTGGCTCACGGTGCTGTACGCGAGCACCTTTTTGATGTCGTACTGGAAGAATCCGATGGTGGCAGCAAAGAGAGCCGTCAGGGCCCCGACGAGGGCGACCACGCCGCTGGCCGTCGGAGACATCGAGAAGAGGAAGTTCATCCGAGCGATCATGTAGACGCCGGCGGTCACCATCGTGGCCGCGTGGATCAGCGCCGAGACCGGTGTGGGACCGGCCATCGCGTCTGGAAGCCAGACATAAAGCGGCAATTGCGCGCTCTTGCCGGCGGCCCCTACGAAGAAGCAGATGCACGCAAGGGTGATGAGTGCGATGCCCCAAACGGTCTTTGCGTTGAGGGCTTCCTTGAGGAACTGCTTGCCCGTTTCGTCCTTGATGACGAGTTGATCATGAAGCTCGCGGAAGGTAAGGGTGGGCCCCACGGCCGCCACGATCGTTTCCCGTCCCGGAGCGAGCTCGGTCTCGACGAGCGCGGTTTCGTCACCGTCTCCGCTCACGACGGCGCCATCACCGGGCACGATCACGAGTTTTGTAGGACCGGCGGCGATGCGTTTGCGAAGAAACGGCGATACCGCGTAACAATCTGGGCGCAGCTGCGCTTCTTGCCCCGAAGCCTGCGCCCACGCGGGCCTCGAGTCGCAGCGCGGAAGGTCCCGCCCGAGCAGCTTCTCGACGGACCCGACATCGAGATAAACGCGTGCCCCCGGATGGCTCGTGATCGTCAAAAGCGCCGAGGAACCGGTTGCCGCAGCCGCGGGCGTACCGCGCTTGGCGGAACTGGCCGCGTCGTGACGGGCTTTGCCGTCGTGTCCGTGAGGCTCCTCGGGGACGTGCCCATCGCCATGGCCGCTATCCGCGAGGCGCTCGTCGGTGATCGGCTGCAGCAAACCATGCCCGCCGTGGTCGCCCTTGCCGCCGTGCTCACCCTGCCCGCCGTGGTCGCCCTTGCCGCCGTGGCCGCCCTTGCCGCCGTGGTCGCCCTTGCCGCCGTGGTCGCCCTTGCCGCCGTGGTCGCCCTTGCCGCCGTGCTCACCCTTGCCGCCGTGCTCGCCGTGCTCGCCGTGGGGAAGAGCCTCCTTCTGCACCGCGATGAAACGTGCGCGGTAATCCGGCAGGTATTCGGTCCCGGTGCGACCGTTCTGGCCAGCCACGTCGACCCATGCACCACCGAGGCCCCAGAACAGCAGGGCCATGCCGCAGACGAAGCCCCAATCACCCACGCGATTGACGACGAAGGCCTTCATGCCCGCCGTCGCCTTTTTGTAATCCTTATGCCAGAAGCCGATGAGGCAATAACTGCAGAGCCCGACGCCCTCCCAGCCAAAAAACATCACGATGAAGTTGTCACCGAGGACCAGCAACAACATCGAAAATATGAACAGATTCAGGTACGTGAAGAAGCGCCAATAGGCTGGCTCGTTCTCCATGTACGACGAGGCGTAGACGTGGATCAGCGTGCCAACGCCGGTGATGATCAGCGTCATCAACGCGCTCAGCGGATCCATCGCAAACGCGAAGTTGACGTCGAGCGAACCGATGCGAATCATCTTCCACGCGAACGTGTAAACGTACCGCTGTTCGGCTGGCAACGACACCAACTGCGCCACGTTGGCGAGGGTCAAAAAGAACGCGCCAAGCATCGCACCAATCGCCACCGCGCTCACGGCCGGAGGACCGATGTGCAGCGACTTTCGCAAGCTCTTTTGCCACGCGCTAGCCTGCAATTTCCGGCCGAACACCGCGTTTATCGCAGCGCCGAGGAACGGCAGAAGTACGATGGTCCAGAGCGGCACTTTGGCCAGCTCGACGTGCGTCAACTCTCCAGAAAACTGAGGCATTTCGGCGGTCCGGACGCTAGGTGACTGGCTCTCCGGGGTCAAGCACGCTGTGCGGCGTTGCGTCAGGATTGCGGGCGGATGCGACGAGCCCGAAACGAACCCCGCCCCCATCGGGCGGCAAAAAAAGTTGCAAGACCGTCAGACATGGCTGCGGCTGGGATTGAACGGCGCCGGTCCAAGCGTGTTGAGGGCATCCACGCAACGGGCAACGGGCGCAATGTGCCAGCGCACCGAGCGGGGTGGGCCATAGTGCGCCACGCTACCGTCTTCCCGAGGACGAAAGTGGCACACTCTTCTTGATGTGCGAATTCGAGGCCACAACCTTCGCCTTCGAGGCCGGCGGCGTGGCGAAGCTTGGCATGGTCATTGACGTTCAGCGGCAGGTGCGCTCACGCGACGAATCACGCTCCAGAGCTCGGGGAGCCCTTCGAAATCAACCGCAGAAACGCCGAGGATCCGCTGGTTCCCCGAGATCGCCGCAAGCGCGGCACGGCGCCGACTCTTCGGGATCTTGTCGAGTTTCGTCGCCACAAGGATCGTTGCGGGACACGGAGCGGGACGAGTCGTCATGAAGTCCAAGAGCTGTTGCTCCTTGTCCTCGACGCCACGTCGGACGTCCACGAGGACGACCACCGCGCGGAGAGCTGCCCGACGAAGGAGGTAATGTTCGATAAGCTCGGCCCACGCATCGCGTTCGTCTTTGCTGCGTTTGGCATAACCGTAACCAGGTAAATCGATGAGTCGAAACTCGGCTCCGTCGCGCGCGCGAATTCCGAAGAAGCTTATCTGGCGGGTGCAGCCGGGCGTCCCACTCGTTCGCACGAGATTGCGACGTCCCATCAGGGCGTTCATCAAGCTGCTTTTGCCAACATTCGAGCGACCGGCAAAAGCGATCTCGGGGTGCGTCTCTGGCGGCAAATGATCGGGACCTTGCGCGCCCGCCTCGAACTCGGCGTCGAGAACATCCCAAGCATTCGTCGTCACTTCAGCCTCTCGGGCTGGATGCTCTGCACTTCCGAGTTCTTGGCGAGCCCTCGGAGGTACTCAAACGTATAGAGACCCGTCTCGTGACCGTCACCCCAGATGAACTTCAGCGCGTAGAAACCGACCGTCTCGATCTCGCGCAATTCGGCGTTGCCCCCTGGGACGAACTCAATCGTCCCGCCATGCCCCTGGCAATGCGCGCACGGGCAAAAGCCGCGCAGCAACGTATTCGGGTACACGCAACGCGCACCGTCACCCCAGGTAATTTCAGTGGTGGCTGCGCCACGGGGCGCCTTGACGTGAGTCGGGGTATGCTCGGGCTTCACAGACATCGTCATTCACGCGCCGCGCCGGCTCGTCAAGTAGCGAACGAAGCGTCGGAACCCACGGAGCTTCCGAGCTCCGCACACCGAGAGCCGGCGGCTCAACGGACCACTTAGCGCCCTTACTCGTTGTTTTCCGGCAGCACCTCGCCACGAGGTGTCAGTCCGACCTGCCGCCAGCGCTCCTCCTCCGAGAGGCCTTGTTGCGCGGGCTTCGGGGTTTCATCGCGCACGATCAATTGCGCGCGGTTCACGCTGAGTGCGATGACCTCGATGTGGAGGCGCTGCTTCTTGCCTTCGACCTGCGCGTGACGAAAGACGGTCTTCTTCGGAGTCGTTTCCACGAAGTCCGCCCCGACCCGTTTGCGGACGTAATTCGAGACACGCTCGAGCGACAGTCCCCCTTCGGCAAACACGGCATCCTGAAACCGAGCCGTGAACCGCATCCCGCGCGGAACCGGCAAACCAAACGCCTCGAGGGGGCCCTCCGCGAGCTCGCCTTCAGGCACCCAATCCACTCGGATCGTCCCTATCGGAACCGGCAGGATTTCACGGTTCGGCTCGCGCTTCTCGGCCCTGCAGGCCACGAGCCAGGCGGCAAAACCTACGAGCAGCCAGCGACCCATCGTTCGACGCCAACTGTTCGTCACTTGGAGACAAAACGCAAGCCGAGCGAATGGCGCGCGACTCGCCGGCGCACGCCTGAAGCTATTCGGCGACCGAGGCCCACGAGTCGAAACGAAGCTGATTTCGCGGGGTCGTCAGGCCCACCGTACTCGCCTTTGTTTTCCCGCCGGAACCTCCGTAGCTTTTGCCCTGTTTTCCGGTGTGAAAGAGCAAATTAAAGCTCGGGGGCGTCGAGTTGGTCAAGGCCGTATGAGCGCCGACGTAGGAATCGGTGGTGCTGGCCGTCTCGATGCACGATGGCTTCATCTGAATCGAAAGCCCGTAAACGACCGAGCCGTTCTCTTGTTTCACCTCGTCGGTGTAGGTCGTCGTTGTGGCGTCGGGGTCCTTCGGCAGCCTCGCCAAGGGCCGTGGCCCCGACCCCTTGTCTTCGTTCGCCTTGTAGCTCACGCCCCAGACCGAACCGAAGCCGGCGGTGCAGACGTCCGTGCCCTCGGGAGCTGCCGGCGTGTAACTCGCGAAATACGCCACGGCGTCAAACACCACGATAGGTCCCGTCACGCGCTTGCCATCGTCGAACGGCAAGTACCAGTTCGGCTCGATCGTGTAATCGAAGGCGCCGATGGCTACGGACTTCTCGGTAAACGACCAAACGCGATTTTTAGCCCCTTTTTTGTAGTTAAGGAGTTCCTGGTCGCCCGTCGAATAGATGACGACCAAGTTGCCGAGTTCGTCCACGGAAAGCACCGGTGCGCCCTGTACGGGGGAACCATCGGCGTCCTTGTCGTCCACCGTCGCGAAGGCATCCCACACGAGGTCCGCCTTCCACTTCCCGGAGTCCGCGTTCGAAAAGTCGAGGCGATACATGTTGCCACTGGCATCGCCAATGAAGGCACGGTTAGCCACCTGGCCCGAAGCATTCGGATAGGCCACGGGGACGCCCGTCAACGGCCCATCGAACGGCGACTTCGTGAACAACGTCGTATCGATACTGGCGGGGAGATTCGCCGAGTCATCGCCAAAGACTCGCAGGATTTTTCCATCACTGAGCCGCACGACATACACCATGCGATCCTTGCCGGTGGCCCAGCACCCCGCGGTTGCGCGCGGCTTGAACTTGCCCGTGACCGCCGTAAAATCGGTCTGCTTACGAGCGACGCACGTGACGGACTTCGTCGTGCTCGCGCTGCCGGCGGGCAAAATCGCGACCGCGACCTCCTTCACGTCCGTGCCGTCTTGGACCGAAATGGTCGCGATGGCGGGTGTCCCTCCCGCATCACCGAACAGCTTGTCTCCGTTTTTATTCGTCGACAGTTGCCACAAGAACTTGGGCTCCTTTGGGTCGGTGACGTTCAAGGCGAAGTAGTACCCACCACCCCCGCCACCCCCTGCGAGAAGCACCGTGGCCCAACCCGCACCGGTCGTCGTCCCGGAGGCCTTCGCCTGTCCGAGCGTGCGTTCGAATGGCAGGTCCTTCACGATGATCGTCCCATCGAGCAGCGACTTCTGCGTATTGGGGTAAACACCAAGGATTTGGGGCAAAACGAAAGGAGGCAGGAACGACCAAAGCTCGTTGTTCTGAACGCTGTCGACGAGCTTCGTGTCAGTCGAATCGGTCGCGGCAACCTTATGCGCGTGCAGCTGCCCGTCGGTGGTCGCGCTGTAGAGCACCACGGGACGCTTCGCATTGTTCGAGGCGAACAGCTCGTAATCCGCATCCCGAAGACGCGCGACAGGTGGGGTGGAAATCGAAGGGTTCGAGCGGAAGATGGCGCCGAGTTCATCGGCACTCCGGGTCGGGAGGTCGCTGCCGTTGCTGCCCCCCAGAAGCCATTTCACAAGCCGCTTTGCGCAGTCACCTGCCGAGACGCCCAGGAGCTGCGCGCTCTTGCAATCGGCGGGCATCGGGTCGAGATCAAACGCCTTCGGGTAGCTGCTCGCCATATCCGAAATCGTCGCGAGTGCGCCGTCCTTCGTCGTACCGCTGTAAAGGCCCCCGCCATCATCGACGGTCACCGAAGGACGAATGGACCGGACCGAGTTTCTGGCACCGCTGCCCGCATCGTTCGGCAGAACGGTGATAAAGCGCCGCGCAGTCGTGGATTTGCCGCTGTTGATGTTGTCCGCGAAGTCGTCGCCCTTCGCCCCATCCACGTCCTGAAGCTCTGCCTTTAGCGCGCCGTCGACGGTCTTGCACTGCCAGCGATGCCGCTCGAGGTTGCCCGTCCAGAGCTTGTCCGAGTTCGCATTGAACGACGAAGTAAACTCCCAAGCCACCGCGTCCGCGTTGCTCTTGACGGAGATGAGACCGCTCGCACTCCCGAAGACCGGCGTCGTGCGGCTCGTGGTGCTGCTCGCAGCCTTCGACAGCACATCCGAGAGCGCCGTTTTTAGAGCCGTGATGTCATCGGCAAAGTACGCGGACGTCGTGCCTCCTTCGTAGGCAATGCGCGAGAGCGTGCAGCACGCAGCGAGCGCTCCACTCGCATTGTAACACTTGCCACCGGCGTCGTAGTCGCCCGGCATTTTCAGCGTGCGGCAGTCCGTGCCCGCCGCAGTGGAGACTCCGAAACCGACGGTGTAGACCTTGATCGCGTTCTTCGGATCCGCAGGGTTTGCGAGATCGTGAGCGATTTCATGGGCCTTCTTGAACGGGCAGGAGCCACCAGCGTCCTCGCAGAAGGGTCGCAGATCGAGGTTCGGCTCGCCGTCGGAAAGCAGAATGACGTAATTCGTTCGGCAGCCGCCAGTCGAGTAGCCGTCCGCCGCGGGAGCAAAGTAGGCCGTGCTGTCGAGAGGGTCCTTTGTTTTGTCCGTCCGCAGAAAAACATACGCATCGGCGAGCTGCCCAGCTATCGGCGTGGCTCCGTAAGGTCGCATCGCAAGGAGCGCGAGTTGCATATGATCGTTGATCGTATGAATCTCATCGAGGCTTGCCTCCGGAGGCCCCGGCGCTATCAGGCGGCCCTCCCATTGAGGAGCGCCTTGATTCCGGGCACCCACCTCTTGAACGCTGGTTTTGCAGCCGGGCGGATAGCCGTTGACGCCAGAGCCTCCGGCATTCCAGTCGAGAAAATAGCTCCAGTGACCTTTGAGGCCCGTGGTGGCGTCGTGGGTGTCGCCGGAGACTCCGGTGCCTTTGTCCGTCGAAGAATCGTACGTCATCATCGAAAAACGGACGCGATCACGGTAGGCGTCGAGGATGCCGTCGCTCGATTGATCGTACGTGGTGCACTTGGTTGCGCTGTTGAGGTAGTCGTGAAACTTGATGCCATCGCTGCTCCACGAGTACGTGTTGGTCGAAATGGTGCCCGGCCCCGCCACGCACTTGTTGGACAGGAGGCGGTGGTGCGGAGTCGTGTAAGCGTAATCGTAGGGAGCGGTGCCCGCGATGCTGAACTCGTCCTTGAAGGCGCTGCTGGCGCGGTCGAGCTTGTAGCAACCGCGCTGCTTGACGGTGCCCGTCAACACGGAGACGAGTGAGCCCCACTTGTTGAGATCGGAATTGTCGGTCGAGTTCGGGCCACACACGGCGGGCAGCGTGCCATCCGGCATGCGCTCCATCGAGCCGGAGCTATCGATGAGCAGCAACACGTTGGGCATCGGCGGGCTGATGTCGAGCTGGGCCATTGCCGAAGACGACAGTGCGAGCCCGCTCAGAAGGACGGCGAACGACACCGCTCTGGGGGCGCTCGATGATTGCAGCTCATTCACAGCAAGCACCTTTTCGTTGGAGATTCCGTTGTTGGCGATTCCGTTGTTGGGTCGCCAGGCGTTTCGAAAGTTTCGCGGCGCGTTCATTGAGGCACCGGTCCCATGATGACGTTCGCGCGCGATTGTTCGACGCCCGCAGCCATGGCAGAAGCCGTATCCCAGGTGCCGGCGGTCAACTGTTTCGGGCGAACCATTCCCTCCGCCGAAATCGTCACCATGACGTAACCGAGCGTGGCGCTACCGCCGACCGAGCTCACCTGAGAGCCCTGAACCGGGGGCCATGCGGGATGTTTGTCGGTCATCTCGATCTTCATGTCGCCTTCGAGATAAACGTCCGGCTGCGAGAGGCTCCCAGCAACGGTCGCCGTGCTTTTTTCCAGTACTTTCAAATCGGATGAGTTCGACGTGGCCTTCACCGCAGTCTGCAAATCCGCATAGGAATACTTGGCGCAGGAGGGGGCGGTCACTTTGTCAAAGCCGATGCAATCTTTGCCCCGCTCCATGTTCTGCGAGTGCTTGTTGGGGTCGGTTGCGATGTCGGCGGACAGCGCGTAGACCGCGAAATCGGCGATGTAATGCGTTTGTATTTGCTGGCGCGAATAGCCACTCGCCATCGTGGCGAGACTCGCAGAACGGACGGCATAGGTACCGA
>CANMZR010000147.1 GCA_947502375.1 Polyangiaceae bacterium | reverse complement strand
AAGCCGAGGCGATCGGACTTCGCGCGGTAGTTCGTCAGAAGGTGTCGAAGTGTCAGGGTGATGGGCTCGCCTTCGCTCGAGAGGACCCAAACGTCGACGGGTTCCGATATGGACGTGAGCAATTCCTCGGTCACGTGACTCAACGTGTAGAGCCCGTCGCTGGTCCAGTCCCAGCGGCGGTAGTGGCGCGCTCCAAGGACGTTTGCGAAGAGCGCGATGACCATGGCGGCGGCCACGCCGGCGGCGTGCGAGAAGGCGATGCTGGGATGCCGAGGCGAGGTCATTCGAGTCTCCACGCATCGACCGCTCGAACCGTGATGAAGAGGGGTAGCACCACGATCGTCGCGTCGAACACGAGCCGACGGGAGTCCACGATCCCACGCGAAAAGTCGTTCATTTGAGCCCACGCCGAAACGTGACCGGCGAGCTCGCGAGCGAGACCTTCCGGGAAGATGAACTCACCGACCCCGATCATGAAGAGCCCGGTTATCGCCATCGCACTCGTGAGCGCAGCGGTCAGTTGGCTCTTGGCCATGGCACTCGTCATCGTGCCGATCGCCAGGTACCCCGAGCCGATGGCGATGACCGCTAGGTAACCCGAGGCAACGATGTGCCAGTCGACCTCGCCATAGCGTCCGAGCAACGCCATGTAAAACAGGGTAGGCAGCCACATGGTCGCGTAAATGACCAACACGGCCAGGTATTTCCCGAGCACGAGGCCGGCGGTCTGGATGGGCACGGTGAGCAGCGGCTCGATCGTGCCGTTCCGGCGTTCTTCGGCGAACAGGCGCATCGTGAGGATCGGGCAGACGAAGAGCAGCGGTAGGTAGAGCATCATCGTTTGACCGAAGTAGGTCTGCACCGGCCCGGCGTCGGCGCTCAGGTCGAGTTGCCCCGCGAAGTGCTGGACGATTAGGAAGAAGTGCAGCCCTTGAATCAAAAGAAAAGCCGTCATCGCGACCCAGGCGAGCGGCGTGACAAAGTGGGCAAAGAGCTCACGTTTGAAGATCGGCCAGAGTCCTCTCATCTTTTTGCCTCGGCTTCGTTTTCGGTGCGCGCTTCGTGTTGCGTCAACGCAGCGAAGACCTCCTCGAGGGTCGCCTTGGTGGTCCGCACTTCGCGGATCCCCACTGTCGCTGTGGCGAGTGCGTGAACGATGCGCTCGGTCGTCTCGGCTTGGCCCGCTTCGTCTTCGGCCGTGAGGCTGAGGGTGGCTCGGAGGGCCTCGCCATGGGGTTCGATGACCCGGCTGCCGACGCCCGCAGTTTCGCTCAACACCTGCCGGATGATGGCCTCGTCGCCGCGGAGCGTGAGGATGAGCTCAGGCCGTCCGCGACCGCGGAGTTCATCGATGGAGCCGATGGCCACGAGCCTGCCTTTGGCCAACACGACCGCCCGCGAGCAGGTCGCTTCGACCTCCGAAAGAATGTGGGTCGAGAGCAAAATCGTGTGGTTTTCCGCAAGGCTGGCGATGAGCGCCCGGACCTCGCGAATCTGGTTCGGATCCAGTCCAGCGGTTGGCTCGTCGAGGATGAGGAGCGGCGGCGAATGAATGAGCGCATCCGCGAGGCCCACGCGCTGCCGGTAGCCTTTCGAGAGATGGCCTATCAGCACTCCGGCCACGTCGCTCACGCGTGCAAGTTCGAGGCAGCGGTCGACGTCTGCACGGCGCTTCGTGCGGGGGACGCCCTTCAATTCGGACCGAAACGCGAGGTATTCACGTACCTTCATCTCGGGGTAAAGGGGCGAGGTTTCCGCCATGTAACCAAGCTGTCGGAGCGCGTCGAGCCGCTCCTCGACGACATCGAAGCCGGCGATGCTGGCTCGACCGCCGGACGCACCGAGGAAACCGGCGAGAATTCGCAACGTTGTGGACTTGCCCGCGCCATTCGGACCGAGAAATCCAACGACCTGGCCGCGCTCCACTCGGAAAGACAAGTCGCTCACCGCGGCGAGGGCGCCGTAGCTTTTCGACAGGTGTTCCACGACGATCATGACGGGATCCGCTTACCAGAGCGCACGCTACGCGCAAATGCCGCTCGTGCGGTCGCTCTGCACTCGCAATCGGCGCCTGGGCGCATTAGCGTGAACGACCGGCAATGGACCAGGCGTTACTCCGTTCGTATTACGCGACCATTTTCGAGCTTCCCTCGGCGAGAGGTGTGGTTCGTGCGTCGCTCGACGGGGAAACTTTGCGTGATGTCGAGGGGTTCCCTGAGCTTCTGCGCACATCGTTTGCGCTTCTGACGGCCTACAATCCCCGTTCGATGCTCTTGCCGAGACGCGTCAACGAGGGGCGCCATCAGGTGATGCGCGACATGCTCATCCTCGGTTGCTACCGGGTCGAACCGAGCGTCGGTTTCGAGGCCGATGCCAAGGAGAGCGTCTGGCGCGAACCGGCCTGGCTGGTCCACGGAATGGACCGCGAGGAGGCCATCGCTTTCGGGCGTGTTTTCCGACAAAACGTCGTGGTGGTCGCCCGCGATGGTCGGCCCGAAATCATCGTCACGGACCCGACCGCGGACGATATCGGTAAGACCTTTGAAGCGAACTGGCGGGTACGCACGTGAGGCCTCCATTGGCAGTTCGGCGGTCGTCGTGGCCTTGGCGCTCGAGGTTCCGACTGCCGTCGGGGCTGGTCGTGCTGGTCGCGGTGCTGGCCGCTCTCGGTTGCGGGCCCAAAAAAAAGGTTGAGGAGTGCCAAGCCTTCGTCGGCGCGATCAACGAAGGCGTGGATCGCATCCATAAGTCGATAAGTGGAACCGCGGAGTCGGGGCAGTCCGTCGCCGAGCTCCGCCAGCTAGCCGGGGAGCTGGATGAGGTGGGTAAACTGACGGAAAAGGTGGCGCTTACCACCGGCGACCTCCAGAAGTTTTCTCAGCGTTACCTGGAACTGACGAAAGACCTCGCCACCGCGGCGCGCGAGCTCGCGGATGCGGTCGATGCGGTGGACGTCGAGAAGTCCACGAAGCTTCAGGCACGCATGGAGGAGGTCGTAAAAAAGGAAGACCCCCTCGTCGAAGAGCTGAACAAGTTCTGTCAGACGCCCTGAGCGCGGGAAGGCCGCCGAACCTGCGCTGCACGCCGCGGTCCGACGAGCGAGCATCCGGTCGACTGCCGACTCGTCGCGTTTCAGCGCGCCGTCGTCACGGTTTCGGCCAGGCTTCGTCGCGCTTGTCTTCGCGGTACTTCTTTTGGTAGGCGGTGTGGCACTTTTTGCAGGACGTCTTGGCACCGTCGACGTCCCCTGCGCGCGCCTTGTCGGCGCCTTCCTTCGCGATAACGACCCAGTCGTCGTAACCGCTGATGGGGTTGGCGGCGACCTGGTCGAGCGCAGCCGCGAGGTCTTTGGCCTCTCCACTGCCAGCCGCTTTCGCCATCACGCTTTTCATCCAGCCCTGCATTGGGCAGGGCGGCTGGCCTTTGGCGCCGCAGGCGTAGTCCTTCAAGAGAATGACCGAATCGGCCTCGCCGGCGACCAGCGCAGCGGCCTCCTCTGACCTATTGGTCGTGCCGGCATCCGCGGATTGACTCTTGCACGCGAGCAGTGCCGCGAGCCCAAGGGCAAACAAAATATTGGAGCGCTTCATCGAAGCCAACCATAGGCCGCAGGAGGCGCTTGCGCAATTCAGAGTCAGGATTCCGACGCCGAAAGGCTTCCGTCCCGGGCCGTGGAGTCTCGCTGCTCGTTCTGTTCTCTTGGAAGCGCGGGCGCGTATGGGCAGAATGCTCCAAATGAACTTGGTCGAATTGATTGCGAAGAAGCGCGACGGCGGAGAGCTGAGCGACGGGGAAATACGTGAGCTCATCCGTGCGCTCGGGGACGGCCGCCTTGCCGATTACCAGATGAGCGCTTTTTGCATGGCGGTGTTTTTTCGCGGCATGACCTCGGCGGAGACAGTCGCCCTGACTCGCGCGATGCTCGAATCGGGCGATGTGGTCGAGCTTGGTCATATCGCGAAGTTCAAGGTCGACAAGCACTCCACCGGTGGCGTCGGCGACAAGATCTCCCTGTGCCTCGCGCCGCTGGTTGCAGCCTGCGGCCTTGCGGTTCCAATGATCTCGGGGCGTGGCCTCGGACACACGGGCGGCACGCTCGACAAACTCGAGGCCATTCCGGGCTTTCGTGTCGAGCTTGACATGGAGCAGTATCGACGGATCGTCGAAGAGGTTGGCGTCTGCATGATAGGCCAGACGTCACGCCTCGCACCCGCCGACAGACGCATCTACGCGCTCCGGGACGTGACGGCGACGGTCGAGAGTATTCCGCTCATTGTCGCCAGCATTTTGTCAAAGAAACTCGCCGAAGGCATCGACGGTCTCGTGCTCGATGTGAAGGTCGGTCGCGGTGCGTTCATGAAGACGCTCGCCGATGCGCAGACGCTCGCGAGGGCGCTCGTGCGCGTGGGGCAGGACGCGGGCAAACGCGTGAGTGCGCTCCTCACGGCGATGGATGAGCCGCTCGGCTTGACGATTGGCAACGCCATTGAAACGCGTGAAGCGCTCGAGGTGCTGCGGGGCACGGGTCCGGCAGATGTGGTCGAGTGCACGCTGGCGCTGGGCGCCGAGATGCTTCGTCACGGGCTAGGCCTTGGCGACAACGACGCGCGCCAGGCGCTCCAGGCCGCGATCGCAAGCGGTGAGGGGGCCCGCGTCATGGAGCGGATGATCGAAGCGCAAGGTGGCGATCCCAGGGTCGTCGGTGATTTCCGACGACTGCCATCCACGGTGGAGCGGCTGCCGGTTTTCGCGCCTCAGGCTGGTTACGTGACCGGCATCGACGCGCTCGAACTCGGACTCACGGCGGTCGGCATGGGGGCCGGTCGGACGCGTGCAGAACAGCCGGTCGATCACGCCGTCGGCATCGAGCTTGCGAAAAAATCGGGCGACCGAGTCGAGTCCGGCGAGCCGCTCGCCTGGCTGCATGTTCGCTCGAGTTCCGACGCGCCCCGTTGGTCGGACCGCGTTGCCGCTGCCTTCGCAATAGGTGAGACGAAAGTGGCGAAAGGGCCGCTCGTCATCGAGACGATTTGTTGACCGCAGGCGCGTGAATTCTCATGCGACCTGCTGCGACATGAGACCAGTCGCCGCCGTTTTACTTCAGGTTAGCGAGCTTCCAGCGCCTTCGTTCCTTCACGAAGGAAACGGTCCCGCCCGCCCCGTAGCTCATCGCGGCGCGGTCTTCTGTTTCCTCAATTGCAGCGGTGGGCAAGGCGGCTTTGATCCCCTCGACGATCGCGGCGAGCTCATCTTTTTGAGGCCCGGTCCAAGCCGCCTTGAGCTTCTCCGCGGTGAGGGGTTCGCTGCTCGAATTCCAGCCCTCGGCGCGGCCCTCGCGCTCTTCGTCGGGAACATAACGGAGAATGACTTCGAAGCGCTGGCGGTCGAAAGCGTGCAAAAAACCGAGCAGCGCTTGCCGTGGCGTACTCTGGCCATAGCGATCGAGGGCGAGGCCATCGATGGTCCAAGCTCCGTTTTCGAGCACGAGGTCAAGCTCCTCCCCCGTGGGCACCTGAACGTGAGCGGTGACGACTGGCGGGCTACCGGGTCGCGCGAGCGCGTGGGCAACCTCGCGGACATCATCCGGGTTTTCACGCACCGTTCGCTCGAAAGCCTCGAAAGGCAGGGACTGCTTGGCCTCGTCGCTGAGCAGCCGGTAGGCATCCTTCGTGCGCCCTTCGTCGAGGGCCCGGGCGTACGCCTTGAGGGTTTCCGCGGGGCCCGAAGGGGCCACGACAAGGGGGCGACACCCCCAAAGGCCAACGAAGACAAGCGCCAAGGCTAGGCGTGAGGTCACCGCGCACTGCTTAGCACAGCGGCCGCCTGTTGCGGGTGGCGACGTCGAATGGCCTCGAGGCCGCGCTTGTACTAGGCTCGGCCCATGGGTTCTGGACCAGATAGCCAGCGAATCGATGCGATGTTGAGCGCACTGCCGATCTTGCCGCTGCGCAATTCGGTTCTTTTTCCAACGTCGGTCGTACCGATCAACGTCGGTCGGCCGCGAAGTGTTCGGCTCGTCCAGGAATTGCTCGGTCAAGAGCGTGCGTTCGTGGGTGTCATCAGCCAGCGCGAATCGGACGTGAACGAACCGAGCTTCGAGCAGCTTTACACCGTTGGCACCATCGCGCGGGTCGTGAAGGTGATTCGCCTCGGCCCTTCGAACTACTCGGTGGTTTTGAACGGACTCGGTCGGATGGAGCTGCTCGAGGCGGTGGGAATGGAGCCGTACATGCGTGCGCGCGTTCGGCGTATTGAAGAGCGCCGTAGCAACGATGTCGAGCTCGAAGCGCTCGGCGCGACCTTGCGAGAATCGTCGCGTGAGGTGTTGAATCTGATGCCTAACTTGCCCCGCGAAACGGCGGGAATCCTCGATCATGTGCGCGATCCGGCGGCCCTCGCGGACCTCATTGCCGCGAACTTTCCACAGGCGCAGGCGTCGGTGAAGGACAAGCAGCGGGTGCTCGAAGCCCTCGACGTGAAGCAGCGGGTCAAGGTCGTTCTCGCGATGGTCGCGCCCCAACTGGAAGTCCTGCGCGTCAAGAAGGAGATTTCCTCGATGGTCGCCGAGGAGATGTCGCAGTCGCAGCGCGAGGAGATGTTGCGACAGCAGATGTCGTCGATTCGCAAGGCGCTCGGCGAGGAGGACGAAGACGATGACCTGGAGAAAATTCGTCTTAAATTGCTCGAGGCGCGTCCGCCGGACGAGGTCTTCGAGGTGGCTCGACGCCAGCTGAAACGGCTCCGAGCGATGTCTCCTCAGTCCGCCGAGGCGAACGTGGGTCGAGGCTACGTGGAGTGGCTTGCGGACCTACCCTGGTCAAAAACGACCCAGGATGACTTCGACGTCGCGAAGGTGCGGCGGTGCCTCGACGAGGACCATCATGGCCTCGAAAAAGTCAAGACGCGGGTCGTCCAGTTCGCCGCGGTGCGGAAACTTCGCAAAGATCTGAAGGGACCCATCCTGCTGTTCGTCGGCCCACCGGGCGTTGGCAAGACGTCGCTCGGGCGCTCGATTGCTCGATCCATGGGGCGTGCCTACGAGCGCATCTCCCTCGGTGGGGTGCGCGATGAGGCGGAGATTCGGGGCCACCGACGGACCTATGTCGGTGCGCTGCCTGGGCGGGTCATTCGCGCCGTCAAAAACGCGGGAACAAAGAATCCGGTCATCGTCCTCGATGAGCTTGAGAAAATGGGCGGCGACATGCGCGGAGATCCCGCGGCGGCGTTGCTCGAGGTGCTCGATCCCGAGCAAAATGCCACGTTTCGGGACCATTACATCGACGTGCCGTTCGACCTGTCGCAGGTCTTGTTCATCGCAACGGCGAACACCCTTCGCGGCGTCCCGGATGCGTTGCTCGATCGAATGGAAGTCATCGAGGTGGCTGGCTACATGCGCCACGACAAACTCGCCATCGCACGTGAATTCCTGGTGCCAAAGCAACTCCAGAACCACGGCATCACGAGCGAGCAACTCGATTTTACACCGGAAGGTATCGAGACGCTGGTGGACCACTACACGCGCGAGGCCGGGGTAAGGGCCCTCGAACGACAGATTGCTGCCGTGTGTCGCGGTGCCGTGGTGGCGCTCGTGGACGGCCGCAAAGACGATCTCGATGCGGCCTTCTACGAAGCCGTTTCGCCGGAGTACGCCGAGGGCATTCTCGGGCCGCATCGCTATCGCATCGAGGAATTCGAAAAGCAGCTTCGTCCGGGCATTGCGATCGCGCTCGCGTCGAGCCCCGATGGGGGGCAGTTGATGTACGTGGAGGCCAGCAAAATGCCAGGCAAGGGTGGCCTTCGGCTGACGGGCAACATGCGCAACGTGATGCAGGAGTCAGCGGCAACGGCGGTGTCTTACGTTCGCAGCAAAGCCGAGAGTCTTCGCCTCCCTGCAGATTGGATGAGTCGAGTGGACCTTCATCTTCACATTCCGCAAAACGGTGTCCCGAAAGATGGGCCAAGCGCAGGCATGGCGATGTTTGCGGCGGTCGCGTCGCTCGCGCTCGATTGTCCGCTGCGTGCCGACGTGGCGATGACCGGGGAGATCTCGCTCCGAGGAAGGGTGCTCGAGGTCGAAGGTTTGACGCAAAAGCTCCTCGGCGCGCATCGAGCGGGAGTCCGTGAAGTGATCATTCCGGAACGCAATCGCCACGAGCTGGAGGAGGTCCCGGCGGCGGTGCTCGAGAACCTCATCATTCACCTCGTAGGCTCCGTGGAAGAAGTGCTGCCCATTGTTTTGCAGCCCCCGAGCGAGCCAGTCGTGCCGATGGCGCCAGCGTCCGAGGGCGGCGACCTGCACCCCGCAGCGTGAGCCGACGAGGTCGAGGGATGCCCGTCGGCGTCGTTCTCGTCGCGGTGATGGTGTTCGCGCTCGGGTGGTTTGGCCCGCTCGCGCATCCAGGTTACGAGCTGGCACTCGCCACGGGGCTTAGCGCTCCGGCGGTGGTGGCCATCGTGAGTGCGCTCGAACAACGGGCGGCCCGGCGCGCGCTCGAGGATGCCTTCGGCCGAGCGCTTTCGTTCGGCGGCGTGGTGGCACTGTTCGTGTGTGCGATGGCGACGTTTCACGGGGGCCGCACCGGGTTCTGCGAGCCGAAGCAAGGTTACGTGTTGCTCGTGCTTGGCCCCATGTTCGGTGTCGTCATGGCGAGTGTGTGGGGCTTGGTGGCCGCGGAGCTCGTCGGAGCCGTGAGCGGCCCACCGGGCAGGCGCGGGTGGACGGTGCTCGGAGCGCTCGCGGGGCCGGTCGGCACGCTAGCTTTCGGCGTGTACTGCTTTCACGCGACCCCGATGGTGTTTGCGTACGACCCATTTGTCGGGTTCTTCTCGGGCTCCGTCTACGACACGGTGCTGGTGACCGACGGCTTGTGGACGTACCGGCTAGCGACCGGCGCGACGCTGGGGTGGGTCTGGGTGCTCTCCCGGCACGTGGAGCGGCGTCCGGTGGGGCTTCGGCTCGTGTGGCGCGGTCGGCCCGGTGAGGTGATGCTGGGCCTCGCGGCGGGACTCGCAAGCCTCGGTAGTGTGGTGAGGGGCGACACGCTCGGGCACTGGCAGACGGCCTCTACGATTCAGTCGGCACTGGGTGCGCATACCGATGCCATCGGGTGCCGGGTGATTCACGAACCCGCCCTTCGAGAGGCCGCGGCGCTGCTGGGACAAGAATGTTCGGTTCACGTTCGCGAGCTTTCCGCCTGGCTTGGGCTCGAGCGTTCTTTCCCTATCGAGGTGTTCCTGTTCCGCGATGCCGAGCAGAAGCGGCAGTTGATGGGAGCTGCGCAGACGTCGATAGCGAAACCCTGGCGACGCGAAATTTATCTTCAAAATGAGGAATTCCCCCATCCCGTCTTGCGTCATGAGCTTGCGCACGCTCTCGCGTCCGAGCTTGCGCGGGGGCCGTTTCGGGTCGCGGGGAGCCTGGGCGGCTGGCTCCCCGATCCGGGGCTTATTGAGGGGCTCGCCGAAGCTGCCGCCCCCAGGGACGACGAGCTCTCTGAGGACGAATGGGCAGCTGCGATGCGACGGCTCGGGCTTCTTCCGCCACTTGGCGAGCTGTTCGGCCTCGGCTTTTTCGCCGGAGCGTCTTCGGCAAGCTACACCGCTGCAGGCTCTTTCGTGGCTTACGTTCGAGCCAACCACGGTGCTGCCGCTATCGCCGCCTGGTACCGCGGTGAGAAGCTCGACAGCCTCATCGGTAAAAGTCGTCATGAACTCGAAGTGGGATGGTGGAAAAACCTCGATGAGCTGCCGTTGACCGATACCGCTCTCGCTGAGGCGCGACTTCGCTTCGACCGCCCCGGCATTTTCGCTCGTCCGTGTCCCCATACCGTTGACCGGTTGCTCGCCGAGGCCGGCTCGCGAGAGGGCGGGGAACCCGAGCAGGCGCTGGCTCTCTATCGGAAGGTACTCGAGCTCGATCCCCGAAGCGCACGCGCGCTGTTCGGAGTCGCTTCGTGCCATGAGCATTCGGGCAATGGGGGGGCTGCGCTCGAGCAGCTCGAAGCGTTGACGACGAGCCCGCTTTTGCCCGAGGCCGCCCGAGCGAACGCGGCCGAAAAAGCAGGTGATCTCGCGCTGCGGGACGGACGAGTCGCTGATGCGAAGCGGTGGTACTTGCGAGCGAGCGAGAACCTCCTTCACGAGGATCGTTTGAGAACCCTCGAGTTGAAGAACCGGTACGCCGCCGAGCCGCTCGGGCGCCGCGTGCTCATCACGCTGCTCGTTGGAACCGACGCGCGCGGCCCCAATGTCTTCGAGGCCCTTGATTTGCTTGGGGAATGGCACCGGCAGGCGCCTGACGACGGTGTCCCGTCGTACCTTCTCGGACGGCAATTGGCGAATGCTCATCGCTGGGAGCGCGCGGCTGAGCGTCTCGATGAAGCGCTGTCGTTGCCGCTTTTGCCGCGGGTTGAAGTCGAGGCGTTGCGGCTTCGAATACGGCTCGCCTGCGCCGTCGGTGAAGGGGTAAAGGCGCGAGAATTAGCCACGCGCTTCTCGGCTCTTGAACACGTTGCTCCTGCGCGAAAACATTGGCTCGCCGACTTTGTGCAGCGTTGCCCGTGAGAGCTGGAACAGCGCTTGAGGTTTCGCCACGGGTTGAGGGGTCGGCCTGCCTCGCCTGGAAGTTGTAGGGTCGAAAACCCTAGACAGAATGCCTCTTGCAGCGCTTCAGAAGGGGCCTTACGCGTTTGGCAATGGAGGAGCGAGAGAGCCG
>CANMZR010000146.1 GCA_947502375.1 Polyangiaceae bacterium | reverse complement strand
GGCTTGATGTCTCGATGAACGACCCCCGCATCGTGGGCCTTTTGAAGTCCACGGCACGCTTGCACGATGATCGCGAGGGCCACCGAAGGTGCGAGCGGCCCCTGCTCCGTCAGCAGGTCGGCGACGTCTCGGCCGCGCATGAGCTCCATGACCATGTAGGGATGGCCATCCTCATCGGTGCCCGTATCGAAAACCTGGCAAATGTGCCGCGTCTCGATACCACCCGCCAGTTTCGCTTCGCGCTGGAATCGCGCGATTTCGGTCTTCTTTTCGGCCAGTTTTTCGGCGTGAATAACCTTGACCGCAACGCGTCGTCCAACTCCGACGTGCAGCGCCTCGTAGACGGCGCCCATTCCGCCCGTCCCGATGGCTCGGAGAATCTCATACTTGCCGTCGAGGATTTTTCCAATCACCGACCGGGAGCGTAGCCGGAATTGGCCTGGGAGGCCATAGAAGCAACCGTCTCGCTAGGATCGCGTCTTCCAGAGGACCACAATCAACACGACCAACGCGATTGCGAGCAGCAGCCGACCGACGCTCGAACTCTCCTTGGCGGCTGGGGTGTTCAGGCTTGGCCCCCCCGCCGCGGCACCACGGTTCGAGGTGCGAGGGACCGGCACGGGCTCCAGGCTGTTGCGCGGCGCGGCGGGAATGGCGCTCCCGACCTCATAGCCAGCCTCGCGTGCCGCCTTCACCATGCGGCTATGCGCGTCGGCGGCGCTGACGGGCTGTTCGGCGACGACGAAGAGCGAGTGGACGGGCTCATCAAAGTGGGGACCGAGCTCCGGACGCACATCTGAGACGCGTGGCGGTTCGTCCGAGCCGTCGTCCTCGTAGGCTTGACCGCAGAGAGCCTCAAAACAAAGTTTTCCGAGGTCCCGAAGGTCGCGTGAGTTTCCGAACGGGAGGGACTCACGCGTGGCAGCCCCAAGCGGTGCGGCGGTGGGGGGTTCTTCGCTGAGCAGGGCCGCGGTACCGAGTCCAAGCAGTTTTGCGCGCATGCGCCCGTCTTGCCCGCTGCTGATGCACACGTTTGCCGGGTTCAAATCCCCGTGAAAAACGCGTTGTCGATGGGCAGCTTCCAGGGCGCGGCACACCCCTCGGAGCGTTGACAAAAGCTCCGCTGGCTCGAGCGGATGCTCTTCGAGCAGTTGCCCGAGCGTGCGTCCCTCCGCGAGTGCATAGGCGATCCAGCGGCGACCGTCCGGGAGCGCTCCGGAGCCGACGACCGGCGCGATGTGTTGACGATCTTGTTGCCAGATGCCCGTCGTCGTCGCGACGAATTTGTCCCAGGCGTCCGCGGACCCGAGGAGGTGGCTCGGGACGACCCATACCGCGGCCGCCACGTCATCGCGCTTCCGAACCGCAGCGTATTGACTGCCAAGGCGAGTTTCCGCGGTGGCCCCGCGGACGACGAAATCCCCGATCGTGTCACCCGGTTTGAATTCGCAAAAAAGGGCTTCGCGGGGTGGAACCATGGGGACAGACCAAAAGGAGTTGAAGCGTCACGCGTCAGCAGCGGCAGTTTTTTAGACCCGACGTCGCTGAGCCCCGGTCTTACTTGACATCCAGCCCGCGACCACCGAAATCGTAACGATGTCCAACGCTCTCCTCCGGATCGCCGTCAACTTCACACTTTTATGCGTGAGCTCCTGCGCGAGCCAAGCCCACGTCGAGGAACCACCCGCCACCGCTGTCACGGCTGTCGCGGCCGCGCCGGTGGTCGTTCCTACGACCGAACCCGTGCCGGAGCCTTCAGCCCCGGTGGTGGCGGCTCCGGAACTCGCACCGGGCAAAAAGCCTGCGCCGCCATCGTCGGGGCGGCCTGCGATTCAATTTGGTCCTCAGAAAAAAATCGCCAGCACGTTCGGCTCGACGCCCGCATCCGTGCTGAAGTTGAAAACGTCCGCGGGTGAGGTTGCTCTGAAGTTGAATGAGTTTGCGCTGACAACGGGCACGAACATCGTGTTTGAACTGGGCGTGAAGGTGCCCAAGGGGAAGGCGACTTTGATCGGTGAGTTGATGCACCTGACGACGCAGGTGGGGGAGAGTCGGCGCCTCAGCGAGGTCATGGCGAACGCGGCGCCGTTTCTCGTGATCGTACCGAGCAAGAAGTCCGTGAACCTGGCGATCGGGACGATGGAGCTCGACGAGGGGGGCCAAGAGACGATGAAGGTCACGGCCTGGCGGGTCGTCGCTCCGACTCGTTTCGATGAAGGCCTTGGTAAAGTCTTCTTTGAGTTAGACCGAATTGGGCCATCGGTGATGCACGCCACGTTGTCCGATCCAAGCGAGAAACCTGCGGATGCGCCTGCCGTTCATTGACCGTTGGCATTGCGGCAGGCTGTAAGTCGTGAGACAGCCTGTCGCGGAGATCATGATCATGAGCGAAGAGAGCAACCGTATGCGAGATTCGAGTCGTCCGAACGCTGTCGGTCGTTCGCTGCAGTTCGGCGTGGTCGGACTTGGGCAGTGTGGCGGCAACTTCGCCGAGGCCTTTGCGACGCTTGGCTACCCGGCTCTTGCGCTCAACATCTCTCAGGCGGATCTGCGAGGTCTGACCACGCTCACCGATGCGCAGAAGCTGGTCGTAGGTGACGATGGGTTTTACGGAGCGGGCGGCTCGCTTTCGATCGGCGGCGAGGCGCTCCGTGCGTCGCAGGCGAAGATCGAGGAAGCCGCTGTCGCTTTTCTCGACGATGTTGAAATCGTCGTCGTGGTCGGCGCGCTTGGCGGCGGCACCGGGGGCAACATCGCCGAGCTTGTCAACATGCTCGCGGCGCAGGAATTTCCGGTGATTGCGATCGGGGTGTTGCCCTCGGTGACCGAGGGGCATCGCACCAAGACAAACGCGCTCTGGGCGTTGAACGAGCTCGTCGATAGCGCTGCTGAAGCCATCTTGCTCGTCGACAACGATAAGCTTTTCGCAGCCCATGGGAGTTCGAGCGCCGTACGTTTCATGCAGGATTGCAACGTCACTTTCGTGACGGCATTCGACGCGCTGAATCGCCTCGCCGGCAACGAGTCGCTCCGTCCCATCCGAACCTTCGACCCGAACGACCTCCGACAGGTGTTGCGCTTTGGTGGCGTCACGGTGTTCGGCTCGCAGGTTATCGAGGGCGATCTCACGCGAGACGCGCTCCTCGTCGCCTACACCGATGTGCTCAACGAGAACCAACTGCTGGCCGGGGGCTTCGAGAGCCACGACGCGGTGATGATAGCCTCCGTCGTCGTCGCGAACGAAGGCGTCTTGTCGGATATGCCGGCCGCCGTGTTCGATGATTACCTTCGGGGCGTCAAGCAGCTCACCTTCGGGGCGGCGCACCGCACCGGCCTCTACATCGGGGAAGGGCCGACCACGCTTCACGTGATGGTGGCGGGTTTGCCGTTGCCTTCCCGCGCGGGCGAGATGCTGGGAGAAACCACGGTCGAGACGACTGCGTTCGGGGACAAGAAGCTCGCTGCTCGCAGCAAGCTAAAGAAGCTCGATCTGAGCGGCCTTGGGATCGTCGCCGTTCCATTCGTTCCAAGCAACCCTGGCGTCCTCGCTTCGGCGACGGTGGGTACCGCTGAGGCCGCGCTTGGCGGGGTCGCGGCGAGTTCAGCGTCACGCGTCGAGTCCTAGGCGGCGCTACCACCGTTTTGCACGGTCGCCACCGCTCGTAGCTGTTTGCACGGTCGCCACCGCTCGTAGCTGTTAGCCCTTGAGGACCGCTTCGAGCCGTCGGGCCGCGCCGCCAAGACGTGACGTTCCCCGGAGTCGCGCCCGCAGCCTCAACGGTTCGGCTTGATTCCATTCGAACATCGCGGCCGGATGGTCGTTGGCGCAGACAGCGACCCACGCTCGGCAGATGCAAAGGAGAAGGAGGTGCCCGGGGTCGTTGGTTCCCCGAAGCAATTCCTCGGCTCGCCGAACACCGCGCATGGCTCGCTCAGATTGACGCATTTCAAGAAGTGAAAGAGCCCAAAGGGCGAGGTTTTCCCCTTCGATTGCCGCACAGCCGAGTTCTCTTGCGCGCGCGGCCGCCTTCTCGAGCGTTCGGTGCGCTGTCGTTGGGTCACTCCGACCTTGGAGCTCGCCGAGCCACGCGAGGGCACGCGTTTGCCCAAGTCGATCGCCGATCAGGCCGTACCGTTCGTGTGCGTCCTCGAAGAGCTGCCTGGCGCGCTCGTTGTCCGAAGCCTCCGCAAGGGATGCGCCCCAACGCATCAGCACTTCGACCTCGAGGATGCGGTTATTCGCGAGCCCGAAGTGGAGCGCGGCGTGTTCGAACGCGGCATCTGCGTCGGAACTTCGACCGAGTTCGAGCGAGAGCTCCCCGAGCAGGTTCATGGCAACGGCGTATGCGGTGCCCTGGTCGCCAGCGAGTTGCATCGCGGCGACGCAGGCGCGGTGGGCTTCGTGAGCATTGCCCGTTTGGAGTGCAGTCGATCCAAGTTCAGCGATGGCGATGCTTTCACGGGCCGCGTCGCGGAGCTGATGGGCATGCGCGCGAGCGCTCTCAAAGGCGGTCCAGGCCAGATCGTCGCGTCTCAGGAGTCGGAGGCAACGTCCTCGCTCGAGCTCCAAGGAAAACCGAGTTTCGAGCTTCAGTCCGGGATGCCGCACCACTTCGTCGAGGGTGACGAGGGCTCGGCTGGGGAGACGCTCGAGTCGAAGGGCGGTTGCGAGGGCCATCGCCAACGCCGCGGCCTGCGTATACTCATCGTTTTGCACCGCCCATGTCAGGGCGGCTCGCAGGTTGGACGTCTCGAGGGTCAGCCGTGTGCGCCGCACAAAGCCGCCGAGTTCTTTTAGCGGAGCCAAGGCTTCTGGCTCACTG
The DNA here is from genome assembly GCA_947502375.1 of Polyangiaceae bacterium. Lineage (GTDB taxonomy): Bacteria > Myxococcota_A > Polyangia > Polyangiales > Polyangiaceae > SYFR01. Next base: position 5,897 of record CANMZR010000146.1, on the reverse strand, counting down.
AGAGCCGCGAAGAAGGTCGCATGCCGTCTCGGAGCGTCGTTGGCCTGTGGGTCGAGTTCTTGGCTTATCGTGGCGAGCATTCGGGCCGCGTGACGAGCGAGGGCCGGAGCCATTCGATAACGATTCTCCCCGACGAGCGGCTCTTCGTGCTGCAGGAGCCCGCGCGCGGCCAGGTCGAGAACGACCTCGTAAGGGCGGTGAAGGACGCGCCAATCGCCATCGACGACCATCTCCGCTGCATCCAGCGTGATGCCATCGCGAAACACCGAGAGCTGCGCGAGCGTGCTGCGCTCGGCGAACGAAAGTTGTTCGTAGAGCCAACCGATCCCCAGTTCAACTGCGATCTCGGGATCGGGGACTTCGGTCCTGAAGGGCCGGGCGCTTTCTCGGGCGCGGTTCTCGGCGAGCATCGGCAGCGAATGGTCCGTCACCACGCCGGCCACGAGGTGAAGCAAGAGTGGGATCCCGCGGAAAGACGCCACGAACTCGGCGAGTTGCGTTGCCTCTTTCATTTCGAGGATCCGGCTGTCGCGCCGTGCGGCGCGCACGAAAAAAAGTGCCGTGCTCGGATGGAGCATCAGTTCGCGCCGGTTCGAGATCGTTGCCGTGGGAGGAGGAAGGGGACCTACCTCGATGACGGTCTCCCCTGGCACGCCGAGCGGCCCGCGAGCGGTGATGAGGAACACGACCTCGGGCGCCGCCTCGAGCCAGGTTGGCAGCGCTCGGACCAGCGTGGCGCGCAGTCCGTCTGCAGCGTCGATGAGAAAGACGGCGCGCCCGCGCGCGCGTAACGCACGAGCGATGTCGACTTCCGCCGGTTCTCCGGCGCCGTCCATCTCGAGACCGGCCGCGAACTCGAGCCAGCACCATGGCTGCCCTTCGGCTTCGTCGAGCCAGCATGCAACGCTCGCGAGAGAATGCGCCACACGCCACCGGCGAACCGCTTCACGTGCGAGGCGCGTCTTGCCAACACCCGTCGGCCCGGCCAGCGTGATCACGCGCGCACCCGTGGTGAGAGCAGCGTCGACGGCCGCGCTTTCGGTCTCGCGTCCGACGAGCGGTAGCGCTTCGCGGGCGCTGCCGACGGCGGCCGTGTGGAGTGGCGACTCTGCCAAATTTTCTCTCGCACTCAACTCCGCATCCAGGCGAAGCTTGCGGGCATTGCGCGTGCTTAGCGCTCCATCGACGAGTACCTCACGCAGCTCCGCCATCATCGCTCCGGCGGATTGGAACCGCGCCTGCGGATCGACTTGGACGGACCGTGCAAACCAGGCGTCGAAGCCACGGGGAACCGCTGCCACTTCCGATGGGATAGGCGCGACGCCCGAAGCGATCTGGGCAAAGACCATGGCGAGTGCGCGGCCTCGGAAGGGCTTCACGCCGCACAGGCATTCGAACGCGATGACGCCAAGCGACCAAAGATCCGTGCGGTGGTCCAAGCCGGGTAACGCGCGCGCTTGCTCGGGCGACATGTAGTACGGGGTGCCCAAAAGCGAGCCCGTCCGTGTTTGCACATCGAGCGTCGCAAGTGGCGTCCCGAGGCTTTTGACTAGACCAAAATCAAGCACCTTGGTGACGTCTTCGAGCCCCAGGGGCTGGTGCGCCAGGAAGATGTTGCCGGGTTTAAGATCCCTGTGAATGATCCCGCTCCGGTGCGCGAGTTCGATGGCCGAGGTCATGTGATTGAACATGCGAACCGTCTCTGCTACCTGAAGGTGCTTCGCCCGTTTCAGGCGTGTCGCGAGCGACTCGCCGTGGAGCAACTCCATCGCGATGTAGATCACTTCGCCGTCATTGCCATGGTCATGGATCGCGACGACATGGGGGCTTTTCAATGCCATCAGCGCTCGTGCTTCACGAGTGAAGCGCCCGACCGTCAGCTCACGCTGTTCGGGGGTACCATCGAGCCGTTTCGGCAGGATGATCTTGAGCGCCACGTGGCCGGCGGCCTGATCCAGTTCCAGTTGCGGGGAGCGTTCGTCCGTGGCGCGCCACACGGCACCCATCCCGCCCTTGCCGACTTCGTCGATCAGGCGGTAACGCCCGGCGATGAGCTGCCCCGCCTCGACTCCTTGAATGGCCTCCCCCACGCTACCCTTCTATCACCGCTGCTTCATTTTCGCGCGGGGTCCCCACGTCCGTGGTGGACGAAACCGAGCCGTCCGTCCCAACGGTGTTAGGCTAGCCGGCGGTGAGTCTCAAGTCTGGGCAAATGATCGGCGATTCTCTGCGGCTTTCGCGACTCCTAGGTCGCGGAGCCATGGGGAGCGTATGGGTGGCGGACCACCTCGCATTGCACTCGGAAGTGGCTGTAAAGTTCATGGCCCAGGGGATGCTCGACGATGCCGTGAGCGTGCGGCGCTTTCACCAGGAAGCCACGGCGGCAGCCGAAATCCGTAGCCCGCATGTCGTCCGAGTTTTTGACCACGGGACGACCGACGAAGGTGTTCCCTACATCACGATGGAGCTGCTCGATGGGGAGAGCCTCGAGCAGCGACTCAAGCGTCTCGGTTCGCTCACCCTATCCGAGGTGGTCTTGCTCGTTCGACAGGCCAGCAAAGCCCTAGCAAAAGCGCACGAACGGGGCATTTTTCATCGCGACATCAAGCCCGGAAATATTTTTCTCACGGGTGACGAGGAGCTGTTCGTCAAGGTTGTCGATTTTGGCGTGGCGAAGGTTTCGGGACGCGAAGCGCTTGAGATGACTGCGCAGGGGAGCATGGTCGGCACGCCGGCTTACATGAGCCCCGAGCAGCTTTTTCACGGACAAGACATCGATCATCGAGGCGATCTTTGGTCCCTCGCGGTCGTCGCATACCAAGCGGTAACGGGCGAACGCCCGTTCCACGGGGTGACACTCGGTGAGCTCTGCGTCGCTATCAAGCGCGGGGATTTTACCGCGCCGAGCGAGCTGCGACCGGACGCTTCCCCGGTGATCGATGCGTGGTTCGAGAAAGCTTTTGCGAAGGACATCACGGAGCGCTTTCAGACGGCGCGCGAGCTCGCGGCGGCGCTCGAGGCCGCGACCGGCACGGCGCTGACATCGACGCCAAGCCTGGCAGGCCCGACGGCTGCACCTCGGACGTTTTCCGACGTTCAGGCGCACGGAGCCGAGAGGTCCACGACCGTCGGCGCTGGGCGCGCGGTGCTGATTGGAGTGTCGTGTGCCGCGGTCCTCGCGGGGGCGGCCTTCCTCATGTTGGCCGACTCGCCTCGGTCAACTTTAGCGAACGGCCCGGAATCGACGCTGGGTTCGCGGCCGCTGAGTGCCGTGCCTGCGCCACCCTCCTCGATGTCCGTGGGCACCGAGCCTCGGCCGACCGCGGACCCCATGGCCGGCCTCACGGAGCCGCATTCGGTGGGCCTCCCGTTAAGCCGAGCGGCTCCTTTTTCGACGTCCACCGTCGGAGGGGCACCCGCCTCGCCATCGGCTCGAAGCCCTGCCGTCCGAACCTCGCCACCTCAAGGCGGTGCGGCGCCCATTCAAGGTCCTGCGCCGCCGGTTACTAAAACGCCGGTCGAAATGGACGAACGCAGCAAAAAAGCTGGCGAAACGCTCGGCATCTGAATCGGTCGGCCACGCAGGCTGGCGTCGGGTGGGCGGCTCGCGCTAGTCTGCACGCGATGAGGGCGCGTTCGGGATTGGACCACTTGGCCAGAACGGCGGCGTTCCTGGGGACGTTCGCGATGGCTACGCTCGCCTGCGCCGAGACCCCGGCGGATCGGAACCTGGCGCGCAAACTCGCGGGCGAAGCCCTCGATCTCTTCAAGGCCGCGGATTACTCGGCGGCGCTCGGTAAGTTTGAGCAGGCCCACCGGCTCGTACCGGCTCCGACGCTCGCCGTCCGGGTCGCCAGGTGTCTGGATAAACTTGGCCGCATGAAAGATGCCGGTGCGCACTATCGAATGGTCATCGCGCTCGAGCTGAAGCCTTTTGCTCAGAAAGTTCATGTTGAAGCGCGTGAGGATGCCGTCACAGAACTCGCGAAGTTGAACGCCGCGACCCCTCGCTTGACGGTGGTCCTGAGTGGTCCCGTCCGCGCCCGGGGTGGGGTCTCGGTGGACGGCCATCCAGCGGAGGCGGCGCTTGGCGAGGCATGGCTCTTGGACCCTGGAGTTCACGAGGTTTCGGTGACGCTGGATGGGGCGGCGCTCAGCAAGACGGTCGTGCTCGAGCGCGGAAAATCCGAGAGACTCGAGTTCCGTGTTCCGTCGCCTGCAGAGGCTGACGGCGCGAGCGCAACGTTCGACGGAACGGGAACGGTTCCGGTTGAAAAAAATTCGCGGTCAAAAAGTCTCGACACCGCGGGGTGGGTCTTGACGGGTCTTGGAGGCGCGGGGCTGGTCGTTGGAGCGCTTGGAACGGGGCTGCTTTACAGCCACAAGGCGACGCTCGACAGCCGCTGCCCAGGGGGCGCGTGCTATAGCGATGACCCGGTCGGCGTGACGCTCGCGAATGCGTACAACCGGGAGCGCGTGGTGGCGAGTGTCGGTTGGATTGGCGGGGGCGCGCTGAGTGCGATCGGAGTCGCGTTGCTCGTGGGCCCCTTTAACGAAGCCCGCGCGAACCCGTCGCGCCCGGCGGTCATGGCACGGCTCGTTCCCATCGTTTCGCCTGAATTTTTGGGCGTTTTCGGTCGATTCTAGCGGGCGCTGGGCTATGGTTCCACGCAGAGAGCGCGCGTGATCATCGGTAAACAAGCCCTCGCGAGAATGGCGGTAGCCATTGGCGTAACCGCGGCCAGTTGTTTTGCGCCCCCGTTTGGAGTCGTGCCGCGTCCCGTGAGTGGGGACGGTGGCAGCGGTGGCAGCGGTGGTGAGCTCGCTGCGGGTGGAGCCGGTGGAGCCGGTGGATGCGTCCACAAAGTGTGGCCTGGTCTCCCGACCATGGACGACCCAAGCTCGGCAAACCTCGAGTTCATCGTGGCCGTCCGCTCGGTGGACATGGGCGATGGCGCGCCCGACCTCGACTCCGTGGGCCCCAAGATCGGTTACGATCTCGATCTGCACTGCACCGGAGACGGAGATCCGTCGAGTTGCTTGGCGCCTCCGGGGGTCGCCGCTGCGTCCTACAAGGATGGTCCCGGGGGCGTCGACAACGTCGCCGCAAAGCTCTTTGCCTCGGCCAAGGCCTTCAGCACGAAGATTGGAAGCGTGCGTTACACCGAGAGCGCGGAGATGGGCGGCTGGTCGCTCCTCCTGCGCGTGCAGGAATACAACGGGACGAGCAACGATACCCACGTCAAGCTGTCGCTCTTTCCGAGCCCCGGGATTCATACGCAGTCGTGTGTCGCGGACGCTACCGTGCCGGCCTGGGACGGCTCCGATGCCTGGCCCATCGAATCGTCCTCGCTCGAGCTGGGAAGTGGTTTCGGCAGCGACGGCGGCACCGGTCCCTGCGGCAAGGGAGTCCCAGGCTTTAGCTTCGATGGTGCCAAATTTTATGACGCGAACGCCTACGTATCCAACGGAACGTTGGTGGCGAACATCCCGAACAGCCAGATCATTTTCGCGAGCTCTTCCAGCTCCACAATTTTGAAGTTAACGGCCGGGTTCGTCACTGGCAAAATCGTGAAAGACGGAACCTCGTTCCGGTTGACGAATGGGGTGCTTGCCGGACGCTGGAAAGCGGTCGATCTGTTCAGTTCGCTCACCCACGTCTTGGAGAACGGTAAGAGCATCTGCACGGACAGCGCCGTCTACCAGGCCGTGAAGCTCGGCGTCTGCCAGGCGCGCGACATCGCGGCGACTCTCGGCGGTCCCACGACCCCATGCGACGCCCTGTCCCTCGCGCTCAGCTTCGAGACGTTCCCGGCGAAGCTCGGCATCGTCCTGACTTCCGCGTTGTCCGTGTCGACGTGTCCCCAAGCGACCGATCCCAATTTGGACTCCTGCTC
>CANMZR010000145.1 GCA_947502375.1 Polyangiaceae bacterium | reverse complement strand
TTCGGAGGCGGTATCGGCAGAGCCGCCCGAGCATTCGGAGGCGGTATCGGCAGAGCCGCCCGAGCATTCGGAGGCGGTATGATTGGCACCATCGGCGGCGGGATCACGGGCAACGGGCGCGCTCCCGCGCCTGCGGTCGGCATCGGCACGCCAATCCCGAGCAGCGTGCCGCGCCGCGGATCCACGACTCGCGCGGGCACAGGCTCGCGCAGCAAATTCTTCGCGAGCGCCTGCGCGAGGAGCGCCTGGGCCTCCCCTGCGTCCCGCATCTGGGTCGCTGCATTGTCGTCGTCGTCGTCGTCGTCGTCCGACGTCGAGGCTCCCTCCACGGCGAGCTGTTCGTCGAGCGCCGGCAGGCCAGCCAGCGAAGAGTCAGCACTCCAGTTTTGAAGCAACTCGCGCATCGCAGCGACGCGAGACACGCGCTGGGCAGGCGAGCGCGTCAAAAACTGATCGATGAGACGCTGAAGGCCATCGTCATCGACTCCAAACACCGAGAGGGGCGGCGGCGGTGAAGCCATGCGTTGCCGAACCTCCACACTCGTCTCACCCGAAAAAGGCAAGGCGCCGGTCAACAAAAAGTACAACGTGACGCCAATGGCCCAGGCGTCATCGGCAATCGACACGCCACTCGAGCCCTCCCGTTCAGGCGAGTGATAGCCTGGCGATGCAGGCGCCTCGCGCACGTCGGCGAGCGAACCTGATGACCGCGGAGTCGGCCCGCTAACACGGATCGAAGCCGCGGATATGCCACCATGCGCGACACCGAAGCGGTGCAGCGCCTCCACCCGCTTCGCAAGCCGGAGCGTCCAACCGACCGCTTCGCTCTCGGTGAACGGGCCGATGGCCAAGATGGTTGATGCGAGCGTATCCACGACTTCGGAACCTTAGTTCAATTCCTTCGGCAGATGAACCCACTTCGACTAGCCTTCTGGGCAGCGTCAGACATGCACATCGGACCCTTGTTGTTGGTGTTGTTTCTTGCGGCAGGCTGTTCCGCCGAGATCGACTTTCGTGGTCCGCCAGCATCACCGCCTGTCATCGTGAACTACAATGGGGTGCGCTCGGGCGTCCGGCGTTTCCCGGATTACAGCGCGATCGACCGGCGGGTGTTGGTGCCGAAGCGATGAAGTCGTTGCTCGCGGTTTCCCTCGCGTTGCTCACAGGCTGCGTCTCGGGTGCTCGGCTCAACGCCCAGGTGCGAGCGGCGGCCGGACCTGAACATCTGCCGCGTGTCTTGGCATGTTACGAAGAAGCGTTCGAATCCGCGGCGTTCAGCGGCCAATACGAAGCGACGGTCGACTTCGACGTCGCCAGCGACAGTGGCGTCATCCGCAACGTGCGGGTCTCGAGCGGTCGAAGTGCCAGCGGTGAGGCTCCCCAATCCTTGATGCCCTGCCTCACCCGCGCGCTCGAAGGCAGTCGCCTTACTCCGGGTGGCGAAGTGCCGAGCCAGGAACTCCATGTACGAGGACTCACCTACGCTTTTAGAGATGCATCCCCGGCAGCCCGAGCCGCCGCAACCAACAGCGAAGAACACGTTCTAGTTGGACCGCGCGCCGAACATTGTCTGGGCCTCTACACGCACCACCCGCCGCGTGACATTACCGCCCTTTTCGAGGAACTCGACGATGCGAAAAGGAAAGCGAATTCGGCAGCGAAAGATGACTTGGATGGGATGGCCCGCGCGCTCCAACGCGGCTACGACGTGGCTCTCGAATTGCGAAAGCGGCTCGAACTCGACGGGTGGCAGCCCGGTCTCGGAGTCGAATCGCGCGGTCGGCTCGCGGAACAACTGCTCGTCATCGATCGAACGGCGACGGAACTTGGCGCGAAGATCGGCTGCACTCCGAGCGCCGAATAGCCATCCAGGGTCCATGAACCCCTGGGCGAGCTCAGCCATCCGCGCGCGATGCTTCGAGGATGTCAGCGCGCTCAAGGGAGCCGTTGAGCCGCTCTAACAACACGCTCCCTGGCGACTGGCCTCTGGAGACGAGTGTGATCACCGAGTCGAGATGACGGCACTCATCCTGGCCCGAGCCGTCGAGTCGCGCCCGCCGCCGAAGGCCGCCCGAAGAAACCTCGAGCACCCGCTCCGCCAGCTCACGCACCGGCTGCTCACCAAGCTCCGCCCCGATGCCTCGGATGGCGATGTCCGCGCGCGCCCGGACCAGCATGTCGTGGGTGAACGGCGTCACCAGCGCTTCCGCTTCATCGAGTGCACGGGGATCGTAGAGCAGGCCGGCCCAGAGCGCAGCGAGCGCGCAATACGTACTCATCGGCTGCGAATCGACGCTTCGCATCTCAAGGGTCGTCTTCAGCCGAGTCTCGGGAAAGAGGGTCGCCAGGTGCATCTTCCAATCCTCGGTCGTCGGGCGCTCCCCATCGAAACCGTCGGTCCAGAAGCTTCGGAACGTCTGGCCCGTATTCGCGAACACTTTGCCTCCTCGCTTGAAGAGGTACATCGGAGCGTCGAGCGCCCATTGCGCGTAATCGTGGAAGGTCGCGTCAGGACGCCATAGTCCAGGCAAGAGGCCGGTCCGATCCGGGTCCGCATCCAACCAGACGCACGCACGCTCGCACGCGCGTCCCGTCGGACGACCTTCGAGCAGCGGTGAGTTGGCAAAAATTGCAGTCGCAAGCGGCGCGAGCTTCATGGCGATGCGAAACTTCCTGAGCGCGTCGGCCTCGCTTGAAAAGTCGACATTCACCTGGATGGTCGCCGTGCGGCGCATCATGTCGAGGCCGCGGGTTCCGCGAGTTGGGAAGTAATCCCGCATGACCGCGTACCGATCTTTAGGAACCCACGGAAGGTCCGCTTGTCGGGCAAGCGGATGAAAACCCGTCGCGAGCCACACGATGCCAAGCCCTTCGCAAGCCGCCGCCACCTCACGAAGGTGCTCGGCCGCTTCGAGCTCAATCGCATGCACATCTTCTAGCGGCTCCCCGCTCAGTTCGAGTTGCGCCCCCGGTTCGAGGGTAACCTGCGCCACCTTGCCGCCCCGGCCAACTCGCTCGAGAGCCACCACCGGAGCGCCCGGTTTCTCGGCGAGCTCACGCCAGCCAAATTTGCTGCACAAACCATCGAATACCGTTCGCACACTCGCCGGCACGCCGACGTATTGCACCGGAACGCCCGTCGCCGCGACGACGCCAAATTTCTCCGATTCGACGCCCAGCAGTTGATTGGCACTGCAAGCCTCATGAAAGATTGCGAGTAAATCGTCTTCAGTCCGTATCGTCCGTTCCATCGAGCGCCGGAGCCTAGCATAGGTCTCAGCTCACACCCGACACGCGCCGTCGTCGGACGCCAAAACTGCGATCGAATATCCGCACGCGCCGCATCAGCAAATCCGCCACAAAAACCGCAATCGCCGCCATGATGGCGCGCGACCAAAGCTCCTCGTGGAAGGGAATACTCTCGCCTTCCGGAGCGTAAATCAGGCCGAAATCCGTTGGGGAAAAGTGCCCTCCCCCTGCGAGAGCCGCCCGTTCGAGGGCCGCCTCGTCCACGCGAAAGGAAGCATACTCACGCGGATAAGGGTTCGACACGTGACCGGTGCTGACGGCCACCGGACGCCGCGTTCCATCCGGCTCTTCGCGCGCGTGGTCGGCATGAAGAAGAAACGAGCCCTGACCCGCGAGCGCCACGTCCGCTTCGTAGCGACCGGGGGCGGTCTGACGCATCGGCACCACCTGAGTTGCGCCACCCGGAAGCGGCCCCGTCACCGTCAACTTGCTCTCGAGTTGGTTGTCGAAACGCTCATCGGCCGTGAACGCATCCACGGACGCGTGCAGGAGACCGCCCCGCAGCTCCGTCTGCATATCGAGTTCGTGTCGCGTCTTATGGCGCATGTGTTCGCGCACCAGCTGTCCCCAAAACTTCTCCCAGCCAGCCCAGCCAATCCACTCGGTTGCCCAGCGCGTTTTGACGTCGCTCGTCCAGGCGAGTGCCCAACCCGTGCCGACCCGCCAACGCGCCAAAAGTGGCTCGTCGTTGTCACCGTGCGCGAGGAGCTTCACGGCCGGTGCCGGCTTCAACTTGGTCGAAACGTAGCCGTGCAGAAAGGGAGCAGTCCGGACATCCAGTTGCTTCAAAAACCCAGCAGCATCGGTCTGCACCACCGGGAACCATTCTTCCACCCCGGCGGACTTCGCTATCAGCTCTGTCTCCTTCGTGAAGATGCGCGGCAAACTATTCGCGTCCAGAGCCGGGTGGTACCGACCGCCGCCGACATCGGCAATCATCTTCAGCAGTGACTCGTCGACATCATTGCCCAATCCAACACTCGTTATCGTTATCGACTCCGCGATCATCTGACCTACGAGTTCACGAATTCCACCGGCTGGAGCCTTGCCATCGGTGAGCAAAATAACGTGCTTTTTGCGCGCTTCCGTCACGCTGAGGATCCCGTATGCGCGGTCGAGTGCGGGAAAAATCTCGGTGCCGCCCGCCGGCTGAACCTGCGAGATCAGATTGCGGATGCGTGTTCGATTCCGAACGGGCTGCATCTTCACGACGGTCTCCGGACTGGAGTCGAACACAACAACGCTGACGAGGTCATCTGGGGACAACACGTCGAGCGTCGCCTTGGCTGCCTTTTTCGCCATCTCGATGGGCAGGCCGCTCATCGAACCGGAGTGATCGATGACGAGAACCATCGCGACCGAAGGCGTCTTGTTCACCCGTTCGCTGTCCATTCGCACCGGCAGGACGCGAGCCAGAGTCGTGTCCTGCCAGTTCCCTAGACCGAAGCCGTTCTCTCCCCCCGCGTAAAGAAAGCCACCGCCCAGGTCCCGCACATACGACTCGATGAGCCCCTGCGCGGAATCCGAAAGCTCCGACTTCGGCACATCGCTCACGCACACGAAGTCGAACCGCTCGAGCTCTTTGAGCGTGGTCGGAAAACCCACCGGTGGACGCAAGTCCACATCGTATTGCTGCGACGTAAGCGCACGCGCCAGGGGAGAGCCTTGCCTTGGCGTCTCCTCGATGTAGAGGACTTGCGGACGTCCCGCCACGTCAATGGTTGCCGAAAACCGATTGTTGTCGGGATAGCGGTCCGCCGCGAGCTCGGACAACTGGAGCGAGTAGGTGAGGGCCCCTGGAACGCGCACGACGCTGTTAAAAACCAGGGCATTCGTGCCGGGCGAGAGCGAGACCTCCCGAACCCCATCGAGGCCGTTCAAGGTATCACCTTGATAGAGCTTCACCCGGCCACGGGTCGCGCGGGTTGCGTACACGTCGGCCTTCAACTCGAAAGTCTCTCCAACTTTGACCCGCTCAGGCAGCACCAGCGCCCGAACGGCGACCTCGGCCGGAGGCTCCCGGTGGTAAGGAACGGTCGAGAGTCGCACCCCGTGTTCACGCGCCCGGTTCGCCTCCGCGAGCAGATCGCCGTCGGTCTCGACTCCGTCGGACACGAGGAGCGCTCGCCGCAAGTACCCCGGAGGAAAGAGGCCGTACGCGAGCTGCACTGCCGCTTGCATATTCGTGGCTGCGCCCGGTGCGAAGGCCGTCGTTCCGGCATCCGTCGCCCGATGCCGTTCGAGCTTCGGAGCCACATCCTGACCCTCGGCATCCACACTCTCGATGAGCCGCGGTCGCTCGGCAAAGGACACCACCTTGACGACGTCCCGAGGTCGCTTCGCACGCAACACCTCCGCCACGAGCAGCTCCGCGTCCCCGAGAGCTTCGTCAGAAACCGAGTCCGACACGTCGACGAGCACGACGAGCGCCGTCATGTCACTCGTCGCCGCACGAACGGGCCGAGCCAAGCCGACGCCGAGCAGTGTCACGAATGCGATCCGCAAAACGACCGCCGCAAAACGCTGCTGCCATGGGAGATCCGCGAGCGAAAAAGCAAGGACTCCGACAAACCACGGCGCTAGCAGCACGACCCCGAGCATCCGCGGCTGCAAGAGCTCGTAGTGTTGACCATGGCGCGTCCAGCTAAAAGACGACGCGGGCGTGAACCACACGTAGCGACGATAGCCGTACAGAAGCGCCAACAAGAAGACGACGCTGAACGCGACCCATACCCATCTTCCCGTGCGGGTCCTCATCGCACGCCTCGCCTCGTCATACGGTCACCCGTCGATGATAGGTCAGCCACTCGAGCCCACTCAACCCGAGGACCGCGAACAAGAATAGAACCCAAAGCTCGCGACGCACGTTGAGCGTAAAGCCCTCGAGTTCGCCAGCCGTCACGCCCGAGATCGAAAGCGAAGCCGCCGGGGTGATCGAGCTCTCGGCAACGTCGGCCAGGTTGGCGGCGAAGGAGACCTTGCTGTCGGGTAGCTCGAGCGTGTAAACGCCCGCGCGCTGACCGAGGTACACCGCCCGTCCCTCCTTCACGGGGACAGGATGCTTCGAGCCGTCCGGGAGCCGGAGCGACGCCACCTTCTCGCCCGCCGCCGCCGGAATGCTCCACACCTCGCCCGTTCGGAAGGACGAGATATAAGCTGTTTCTTCGTCGATAAAGTACCCGATGACGTTCATCACCAAGAGCGGCCACGCGACCCGCATCGGCAAGTCACTGTCTCGCACGTCGAAACCGAGCGCCACGAACGGCTTGCCCTTGCGCCGACCCGCCAGGAGCAAGGTCCCCTTCAAGCTCCGTCCCACCGCCACGTCTTTCTTATCGACCGACTCGAGCACCCGCGCCGACGCGACGTTGACCTCCGCGAGCGACAGCGACCGCACGATCGGATGCTTTGTCTGAAGCTCATCGAAGCCGAGCGGGAACCCCTTGTCACTCTTCAGCTTGTCGCCCAATTTGAAAGGAGTGTGCGTGTCGTCTGCGGGCGCGAGGTAAAACAAGCCTCCGCATTCGGGTGTCACGGCGGGCGCTGTGCCATCAAAAATGGTCACGTCGAAGGTGCCGTCGGCGGGATACGCCTCGGGCTGAACTTCCACAACTTCGAGGTATTCATCTAGCAAAAGCGCTGCTGTGAGATACATGTTGCCGCGGGTAACGACTTGAACCCGCGCTCGCCTGCGCTCGGGTAGGAGCGCGTAGGCGTGGTCATCCACCGGCAGGTCATCGGCGCCATCCTTCAGTCGAACGCGGGCTTCGAGAAGGTGGTCCACCCCCGCTAGATTCGGATAAAACCGCGACGTGCTTTTTTTCGCGCCAAGACGCAGCTCGACCGAGTCGGTCAATTTGCCGTCGCCCCGAAGCTCGAGCTCGACTTGAGCCTCCGCGTCCATCGTATTCGTGACTTCCACAAGAACTTCGTAGCGGCTCTTGTCGAGTGGGTAACGACGCACCGAAAGTTGCGTGATGGCTACGTTTCGACTGGTCATCGAGTCACCAAGCTTGACGTAAGAAAGCTTGATCCCCGCGAGGTCAACGGGCCCCTGACCATCCTGAATTTCACCTAAAGCACCGTCACTGACGACGACGATCTCGGGATTCGACAGCCCTCGCAGCGAGTCCTTCGCGTACCTTACCGCCGCCGCAAAGTTCGCCCGCACATCCATCGGGCGCACCTTATCGAGCGCCCGCTCGAGCTCACTCGTATCGCCCGTCATGGTCGAGAGCGGCGTCACCCCGGCATCGAACGCGGCGATGAGCATCCGATCGCTGCCAGCCAGACTGCGAACCGTCTGACGCAGCCGCTCCTTGCCCACATCGAGGCGGGTCTTTAGCGCCGTCGGAACCTCGGGCTTATCGACGAGCAGAGGAAGCTGTGGAACGTCGGTCGCCTGCATGCTCGCGCTGGCATCGAACAACACCACCAGGTGGCGCCCGGTGGTTTTGTTGACTGCGACGCGCGGGTCACCCAGCGCTGTGAGCATGAGGGCCACGAGCAACAGTTGCAGCAACAGCGAGAAGATTCGCTTCAACTGCGAGAACAGCGTCGTGGCCTCGCGGTCGCTGAGCACGCGCGTCCACAACAAAGCGAAGGGAACCGCGATGGGCCGACGTCGCAGCTTGAGAATGTACAAGACGACCAGCGCCGTCGCGAGCACGCCCGCCGCTCGAAGGAGTGTTCCCGAGTCGATGCCGACGAACGAAACGCCACTCATCGCAGAAATCCGCCTCGTCGAAAAACCCTCAAAATCACTTCATCGAATGGCACCTCGATGTCTGCGCGGAAGTACGTAACCTGGTGGGTCGCACAGAAACGTCCAATGCCCGCGAGATAGTCCGCGTACTCCTGCCGGTAACGGGCAAGCACGCCCGGGGTCACCGTCACCTCGCGCCTTTCGTTCGTCTCGCAGTCGTAGAGTACGACGTCACCTCGCAAGTCCGGACTCGCATCTTTTTGATCGACGACGTGCAGCACGAACGGCTCGAACTTGTTGTAACGAAGGACGTTGATCCCCTTCTCAAAGCCAGCAGGATCGTAGAGATCGCTTATCAAAATCGCGAGGCCCCGACGCTTGTGCTGGGCTACGAAGGCACGCAGCGCACCCGCCAGATCGGTTTCGCCGCCAGGCTTTACGCGCCGCAAGAACTCAAACACGCGAAAAATGCGCTTCTTGTTCCGGGTAGGTTCGAGGCGCATGGCGATGCCAGCATCGGCCGTGACAATGGCGACCCGGTCGAGGTTCGCAAGGCCGACATACGCCAGCGCTGCAGCCAATTGCTTGGCGTAACGGAGCTTCTTTTCGGACCGAAACCCCATCGACTCGGAGCTATCGACGACGAGGTAAATGGATAGGTCCTCCTCCTCCTCGAAAAGTCGCACGAGCAAGCGATCAAAACGCTGGTACGCGTGCCAATCGATCGAGCGAAAATCGTCCCCCGCCGCGTAGTCCCGGTGGTCTGCGAACTCGACCCCGCTGCCCGTTTTTTTTGTACGACGCTCCGCCTTCATCGAGCCTGAGAAGACCCGCTTCGACACAATCGCGAGGTACTCGAGCTTGCGTTGAAACGCGTCATCAAAGAGCTCATCCGCAGCCACGACGGGCCGGGCGGAAAAGCGACGCACGAGCGGAGCGGTCGCTCGCTTAAAAAAGTCGAGGAGCCCCATCGCTTACGGCTTGGGGCTCTTGCCTTGGACCCGCGCCGGCTGTGACTCGGGAAGTCGCTCGAGCAACGAGCGAATCAATGGGTCGGTCTTGATGCCCTCGGCCTCGCCTTCGAAATTCAAGAGCACTCGATGCCGAAGCGCCGGGAGTGCAGCTTTCTTCACGTCTTCGATGCCAGGCGCGAAACGACCGTCAAACAGCGCATAACACTTCGAGGCCAACAACAAAGCTTGAGCGCCCCGAGGCGATGCGCCGTAGTTGACGTAGCGACGCACATCTTCGCTTGCATCCGCGTGTTCGGGATGGGTCGCCTCGACGAGCCGCACCGCGTAATCGATGACCGCATGAGCGACGGGCACTTCACGCACGAGTTGCTGCATGGCTTGAATTCGAGCCGCATCGAGGACGGGCTTGGCTTCGGGACGTGCATCGCCGGTCGTACGTAAAAGAATCGCGTGCAGCTCGCTCCGATCGGGAAATCCGACGTGGAGCTTGAAAAAGAAGCGGTCGAGCTGCGCCTCGGGAAGGGGGTACGTGCCTTCGCTCTCGAGCGGGTTTTGGGTAGCGAGCACGAAGAAGGGCTCGCCTATCGTGTGCGTCTGATTGCCGATGGTCACGCGGTGCTCTTGCATCGCCTCGAGCAGCGCGCTCTGCGTTTTAGGGGTCGCCCGATTGATCTCGTCGGCGAGCACGATGTTCGCAAAAACGGGACCTTTCCGGAAGGTGAAGTGCCGGCGACCGCGGCCCTCCGGATCCTCCTCGATCATGGTCGTGCCGAGAATATCCGCCGGCATCATGTCGGGCGTGAACTGAATGCGCGAGAAGTTGAGCTGCAAGGCATCGGCCATCGTGCGAACCAGCAGCGTCTTACCTAGCCCCGGGACGCCCTCGAGGAGCGCGTGCGAGCCCGCCAACATGCACACGAGCACCCCCTCCACCGTCTCGTCGTTGCCGACGACGACTTTACCCACCTCGTCTCGGAGGTCGGTTATCGAACGCCGAAACGCGGTCACCTGCTCCTTCACTTGTTCTGTCGATAAGCTCATAAAAGACTTGGTTTTCTCTAGTCTCGCGGTCGAATGAGTTGGAAGTAACGGCGCACGTAAAAGCGCATGCCATCGGGAATGTTTTCGTTCGCGACCTGCGCTTCCGCCACGGTTTGATACTGTTTGAACACCTTTTGATAAGCCTTCCCAGTGAAGCCTTGTTCGGCCGCCCCGAGAATCACTTCCGCGTTGCTCTTGCCGCGGCCGGAATCGAGACCCTGGGCTTCGACGTCCACCGTGTGTCCATCGATGTCACTGGCTTTACCGAGCTTCGGAGCGCTGCCGTGTCCGCTGGTCGATCCACCGGGTTCGTCGCCGTCCGAGCCACTGGCGCTGCCGTGCCCACCGGGGATTTCGATGGGGATCGACTTGCCGCCGCGACCGAGCTTGAGACCCTTGCCGTGCCCCTCGCCTTCGCCTTCCGCATCGCCGTCTCCGGGTTCGCCGCCCGGTCCCGGCCGAAGGTCACCGTCTTCGCCGGGCTCTGAGCCTTTGCCGCCCTCTCCTTTGCCGCGCTTGCCCTTGCCCGGGCCTTTTTCCGAGCCCTTGCCTCCCTGCGCACCGCGCGCCTGTTTCATGAAGCGCGTGAGGCGCTTCTTCAATTGGTCGCCGCCTTGCCCTTGTTGACGGATGAGCTCCCGCAGCTCTTCGATGCGCTTGCGTAGCTCGTCCTTCTCCTGGTCGGACGTTTCCTCCTGTTCGAGGCGATTCACGTCTTCGGTTAGCTTTTCAAGCTCTTCGGCAGACACT
>CANMZR010000144.1 GCA_947502375.1 Polyangiaceae bacterium | reverse complement strand
CAAGGTTTGCCGCACCGGCGTTTCTTGCTGAGCGCGGTGCGAGCGAGGTGGCGTCGTCTCCGCGCATCCCTGATGCTCCATCGGCCACGTTCGTGCAACGAGAGGAGGGCTCTTCGGCTGCGCTTCGAAACGGCCTTGTCATCGCAGGGGTGGCGTTGCTCGGAGTGCTCGGGGTGGTTTATTTGAACGGTGTGAGGGACCCCTCCGTGGACACGAAGACTGTCGCGGATGCGAAGACTACAACCTCCGTCGCGAAGACTCCTGCGGACGCGCAACTCGACGTTGCAAAGGCCGCCGTAGATACGGAACCCACGTGCAAGCCCAATTCCGGTATGAAACTCATCCCTGCCGGCACCTTCACGATGGGTGATGCCAAGAACACCGAAAAAGCGGGCACAGTAGAAGTCGCTGCCTTCTGCATGGACACGACCGAGGTGACGACCGTGGCCTACGCGACCTGCGTCAAGAGCGGAAACTGCACGGCGGCGGCGACAACTTCCGCAAAAAACCTTTCCTGCAACGCCGGCGTCGCCGCACGCGGCAACCACCCCATCAACTGCGTGGACTGGACTCAGGCGACGGCGTACTGCGAGGCGCAAGGCCAGCGCTTGCCCACCGAGGAGGAGTGGGAGTACGCGGCGCGCGGCACGGACGGGCGCGTCTACCCGTGGGGCAACGAGGCGCCAGGCAACCAACTGTGCTGGAACGGTGAAGGCAACAGCCTTGGCAAACGCAATCGCCACTCCACCTGCGCGGTCGCATCCTTCCCTAACGGCAACTCTCCTTTTGGTTTATCCGATATGTCAGCAAACGTGTGGGAATGGGTGTCATCTGCCTACAGCGCGACGCATGCAGACCGCGTCATTCGCGGCGCTAGCTGGTACTACTTCAGCCCGTCGATCGTCCGCTCCACCCTCCGCAACAGGTTCAACCCGTCGAATCAGCACGACAACCTGGGTTTTCGCTGTGCCGGTTCTCTTTCTCTTTGAGTCTTGACTCTTCGTACTCCATCTTTCTGAGTCTGTTTTGGGTGCTTTGACGCTGTGGAGCTGATTCTGCCCCAAAGGGGCAGGATGAGATAGCCCAGGGCAACGCCCTGGGAACCGGCAACGCCCTGGGGATTGCGTTCAAAATAATTCACCAGCCCTGAAAGGGCGAAACTCTTTGGAACAATGCATTGCCAATCAAGCCGGGCATCATCGCATCGTTACCTTCCAGGAGGAATACCGTGGTCTCTTGGAAAAACACAGCATCCAATTGAATGAACGTTATGTGTGGGACTGACCTTTATGTCGCCCCTTCAGGGCTGACAATATTTTTGACCATTGCTAACCCAGGGCGTTGCCGCAGGTTGGCGGCGGGCGAGTTGGAAGCAGTCGGTACCATCGCCTTTTTGGGCACATCTCTCATGAGAGAACGTCGGTGACCGCCTTCGCACCCAGGACATTTTCGCACCAGCGGTCGAGCGTGGCTGCATCTTCGCAAGCTGTGATGCGAGCGCCATTCTCCTCCGAAAGAGCCATCCCTGCCCGCGCGAGGAGTCGTAACAATGTGCTCTTCTTGCCCTCCAGGTTGCCTTCCAGCCTGCCCTCCGCTTTGCCCTCCGCTTTGCCCTCCGCTTTGCCCTCCGCTTTGCCTTCCAGCTTGCCCTCCGCTTTGCCCTCCGCTTTGCCTTCCAGCTTGCCCTCCGCTTTGCCCTCTTGCCGCTCGATGGCGAGTGCGCCACGCGCGTCCTGCTCGGCCATCTTCGCCCGCTCATAGGCCTCCCACTCGTGTGCGGAGAAGCCCGCCGCCCGTGAGACCTCCAGCGCCTCGCGGAACGGGCCTTCCGACAACGACGAAGGGATCACGTTCAGGTTCTTGGTTTCACGGAAGAGATACGCCCACTTCTCGACGAGCGTCCTAGGCACATCGCCCGCCTCGTACTTGGGCAGTTCGAGAAAGGCATATTGCACTTGCGGCAGTCCCTGCGCGCCACTGTGTTGCTCCTGCATTCGCCAGCGACTCAGCATCGGCACCTTGAAGCGCCCTTGCGCGTCCTTGTCCGTCCAGAGGTTGAAGCTGCAGATCGTCACCCCGAAGACGTCGCACAAAGTCGGGTACTCTTCGGCATTGTGTAGCTGCATGATGTACGCCTTGCTGGCGTTGTAAACTACACGCTTCTCGAAGCCCTCCACCTTCAGCACCTGCATTTCCACCACGAAACGCCGTCCGGTCGTGTCGGTGCACTTTACATCGACGATGGAGAGTTTCAACTCGGCGACGTCGACGTGCTGCTCCCCCGTAAGGTGTTGGACATCGACAATGCAGCGCTCACCGTCGAATTCGAGCAGGTGGTTGAGCAGCGCGATCAGCAGCGACTTGCGGGCCTCGGAGCCGAAGATCCGCTTGAAAACGAAGTCGGTCTTGGGGTCGGCGAAGACGGCGTGCATAAGGCAGACCTACACCCGCTCTGAAAGCTGGGCAACGCTCGCCTCAAGCGAAGTGCCGGCCGCGGCCCAACGGCCTGGCGCTGGAGCGATAAGTGAGCGTGCCCGCGGGTTGCGGTTGGTGCCGCCGGTTCCCCAATGGGGCACGATGAGATAGCCCAGGGCAACGCCCTGGGAACCGGCAACGCCCTTGGTTTGATGGGCGACAATGCCGTGCCCGCTCGTTGCCGTTGGGGCCGACCGTTGCCCCAAAGGGGCAGAGTCCGCGCATCCCTCTGTGCGCGCTCGCGCTCAGTCCACGGTCAGCGACTCGACAGCGCGAGCGATGGCTTGGCTCTCTCGGGCGAAGAGTTCGTGGTCCCCGCCGGCCTCGACGGTGAGCACCGAAGTCTCGGTGACAAAGACGCTCACCGAGTACGTGTGTTCGCGGCCTTCAAGCTCGATGGCGTAGCGGATTTGTTTCCCCTTTACGCCTTTCGCCGTGACGTCGTGCGCCTCGAAAGCTCGGTACCCGTCGCGGCGCAGCTTGGCGTCGATGGCTCCCGACCAAAACCCGAGATCCCCGCGGGGCTCGTTCTTTTCTCGCCGTACCGCAAGGACGACCCCATCGGAGCTGACTGCCCGGTAACCGTGGTCTGCTCCGCCTTCGAGGACCGCGAAGCCAGGGGGCGGCACGATATGGATGGCGCCGCCGCACCCTGCCATGAGCGACCATCCGAGAAGAACGACTGCGAGGATATGGGACGAGGTCGAACGATGGAGCGTCGAGTACATGAGAATCACCTCGAAAAACGATCAGCGAGAGAGCTCGAGTAGACGGTGAATGCCAAGCGACGAAAACCAGCCGATTGGCAGTGGGACAGTGCGCGGCGGAAGGGGCGCGAGAGACGTTAGACTCGCTGGTGTCTTCGGAGCGAGCGTCACAGTGATTGTGGATAAGCTCGCGTGCGACTGAAGAAAACGCAGGCGGCCTTCGCTGCGGTCGATTTCCCCCGTGACTCGCGCGAGTTGCTCCTCGACCTCGAGCACTTCGTGAATGTTCGCAGCCTTTTGCAGCAATTCCTCGAGGCGCTTTCGTGTTGCTTGGAGAGTCTTCAGACGCACGTCGAGATCGTGGAATTCCTCGGTGATGTCCTCAGCCTGGACGGCGCGGCTCAGCAACGCGCCGAGCTTCTCGAGCTCGCGCATGGCATCACGAAAGCGGTTCGAAGGGATCCGCACGGTCACCGTGCGGTCGTTGTGGTTGCTGACGTACCCGCCGAATTGGCTCGCAAGCTCGATGGCTCTGTCGATCGTGCTCTCGTAAGTCGTGGGCTCTACGAGCAACGCGAGCGTAGCGACATAGACGAGGAGAGGTGCGCTCGAAGCATCGTCGCTCGGTGCGCCCTTGTCGGCGCCGTCTCGCTTCCCCTTCGATGAGGGACCTGCCGCCTGGTCATTGGCTCCCCTCGGCGAGGCACCCGGCATGGACGCAGGGGCGGGCCTCGACGCCATGACGGGCATCGAACCCGGCTGCGCCGCGGGACTGTCTGACGCACTTTCGGCCGCGTAAGGGCTGGGGAACGCCCCCCCGGGCGACTTCGAAGCTCGGCTGGCGCAGCCCGACGCGAAGAAAAGAAAGGCCACGAAAAGGCTCAGTCGTATGGCACGGCACTGCACGCGGGCGAGGGTACCAGGGACTGCCACACGGCAACAACCGCCATTTGACGGTGTCGTACGGCGTCACCTTGAAGCTGGTCGGCCACCCTCGCGCCTGAACGCTCGAAACCAGAAAGGAATCTTTCCTGCCACCTGCCGCCGCGTACGACCGCCTTCAGTCAACGAGCGGGCATGGCTTGTGGATCCGGTGCTCGAGGCCATCTCGAAGGACCTCTGGATGCGCCAAGTTTAGCCTTGATTTGCGCAACTTTTCGTGTTTTTGAAGGCCCGTGCAACTCTGTAAAAGCGCAGCCCTCATGCTGGTTTTATCGCTGCCTCTCCTTGGGTGTGGGTCGAGCGGCGCCGCTGACCCAGTGGGTGGCAACGCCGTCGTGGCGTGCAATGTCCTTGCACTCTCCGGACCTGAAGTGCCCGCGACCCGCGTCGCGGCTGTCGCACCCGTGCCGGCCGGCGGCGCTATCGCCGATGGGGTCTACGTGCTCACGTCGTGGAAAGAATACACTGGACCTGGCGGCGCAACCGGTCCGACTCCAGCGGGCGACCACGCAAGAGAAGTGATCAAGTTCGAAGGCTCGACCACTCAGGCCAATAGCAACTACAGCGACGGCGACGGCAAGGATTCCCCGATCTCCGAGACGTACGTGCTTTCCGGCACGGACATTGAGTTCACCATCAACTGCGGCCACACACTGGGCACCGAGAAGTTTCCGTACACCTCGACTGGCGTCATCGTGCAACTCTTCAGCGTGTCGCCTGAAGGGGCGTCGAGCTACGAATATACGAAAGAGTGAGCCTCAGGGCGTAACGGCCCTCTGTCTGCTCGGTGTCCCCCGCCGGGGCTATTCGTTGCGGCGTGATTCGGGTGGGGTGAGGCCGTCAATCAGGCCGCGACGCGGGTGTCAGGCTATAAGCTTTCAATGGGCGACGCGCGACGGATCGATGAGGGCTCCGCGCTGCGACGGGTGCCTTTTCCTCGCGTGGGGGCGGCCGCCGCCAATCGCGTGAAGCTCGAACTCTCGCGGGCTCTTGGCGACTCGAAGGTGCTCGTCGATGACGACGCGTTGCTCCAGTTTGCGGGGGATGAGTCCGAGCAAGAACCGGTGCTGCCCGATGTGGCCGTGCTTGCGACGAGCGCTGAAGACATTGCGGTGACGCTGCGCATCGCGACAGCGCATGCGGTGCCGGTCACGCCCCGTGCCGCGGGGAGCGGTAAGTCTGGAGGCGCCGTGCCGGTCTGCGGAGGCATCGTTCTTTCGGTCCTCGGGATGACCGGGCTCGAAGAAATCGACCGGAACGAACAACTCGCGGTGGTGGGTCCGGGCACCATTCTCGCCGACCTCCATGCTGCCGTGGAGTTGGAGGGCCTCTTTTACCCGCCCGATCCGAATTCCCTTAAAATATGCACGATCGGCGGAAATATCGCGGAAAATGCGGGTGGACCGAGGGCGTTCAAATACGGAGTCACGCGCGATTACGTGCTCGGGCTCGAAGTCGTCACCGCCGACGGCACACCGATGAGCGTGGGTCGGCGAACGAAGAAGGGCGTGACCGGTTACGATCTCACGTCCCTGCTCGTCGGTAGCGAGGGGACTCTTGCCGTGACCACACGTGCGACGCTGCGTCTCATCCCGAAGCCCATCGAGCTCGTCACCTTGCTCGGTCTTTTCGCGAGCGTCGAAGATACGATGCGTGCGGTGGAAGCCATCGTCCGGGCCGGGCTCGTGCCGCGCTGCCTCGAAGTGCTCGACGAGACCTGCGTCATCGCCATCCGCGCCGAAGGTGTGCCGATGGATGCTCGTGCGGCGGCGCTCTTGATTGTGGAAGTGGATGGGGACGCCGTGAGTGTCGAGCGGCAGATGGAGGAAGTGGGTCAACGTGCGATGGACGCGGGTGCGGTCGAGGTCCTCGTCGCGCAAAACTCCGCGCAACGCGAGCGCTTGTGGGAGGCCCGGCGGCAGCTCAGCTACGTGACGAAACGGATGGCGCGCTGGAAGATCTCTGAGGACGTCGTCGTCCCTCGGATGCAGCTCGCGGCGCTCGTGCGGGAGGTGGGAGCGTTGAGCGAACGGACGGGCGTCAAGACTCTCTCCTACGGCCACGCAGGCGATGGCAACCTCCACGTGAATTTTCTCTGGGACGACCCGGACGACGCGCCGAAGGTCGAACGTGCGCTCGGGGAGCTTTTTCGCGCGGTGCTTGCCATGCGAGGCACGCTGACCGGAGAGCACGGCGTCGGGACTTCCAAGGCCGGGTACTTGCACCTCGAGCAGAGCGAGTCCGTGATTGCACTCCAGGAACGAATCAAGACCGCATTCGATCCGAAAGGCATCTTGAACCCGGGAAAAATCTTCCCGCGGCGTGGTCACGGAAGCTGCTAGCTTCGCGCCGGATGCGAGTGATTGGCATCGATCCAGGTACGCGCTTGTGCGGTTGGGGCATCGTTGAACGCGTGGGCTCGAAGCTCTTGCACGTCGCGCACGGCACCTTTCGCTTGGGAAGCGGCGAGCTGGCGGACAGGCTGGTGTCTTTGGAGCGAGAGCTCGTCGAGGTTCTGGCGCTTCACGCTCCCGAGGCCTCCGCGATTGAGTCCCTGTTTTTTGCGAAGAATGCCCAGAGTGCAGCGAAACTTGGGCACGCGCGTGGAGTTGCGATGATGGTGCTTCGTCGTGCCGGTCTGCAGATCGGTGAATACCCGCCGGCTCGCGTGAAGAGTGCGGTCGTAGGCACAGGTCAGGCTGGCAAACTCCAGGTTTCGCGCGTCGTCTCGATGATGCTCGGGCTTTCGGTCATGCCCGAAGAAGACGCGGCGGACGCGCTTGCCGTCGCCATCACGCACACGAGTGCGCTCGGTTTTGCAGCCGCTTTGAAGCGGAGTTGAGTCGTGCTCGGCCGCGGCCCGGTCGTCATGCGTCGAACGCAAGGAGTCGCACCCGCTCGTCGTAGAGCGCGGCACCTTCGCCCACATCGGTGAGCCGTGCCGTCGTGATGGCGTTTGCCGAACAGCCGTTCCGATAATGGCCGCCCTTCGGCACCAAAAGGACGTCCTGTCGCTGCAAGGCATCGTGCACAATCTGGACTTTGATGCGGCCAAGCCGTGATTCGAGCCACGCGAGGTCGCCATGCCGGAGCCCGTTCGCCGCTGCGGGATGAACCGTGGCCAAGAGCAATTCTGGCGGAGCCTTCGCCCATTGCGAGGCCTGCGATTTCGGAGTCGAGAGCGACATGAGCCAGAGTGGAAACGCTTCGTCCGATAGCGCGGGCTCGCACGGACCTTCCGTTATCAGCTGCACTTTGCCGTCGGCGGTCGGGAACTTTCGGCCCTCGAAGAGGACCCGGGCCGCCAGGGGATTTGGCACCACGCCCGCTTCGAGGGTCGCGAGCGAAATGCCATTTTTTAGAAGCACTTGGCTCACCAGGCGTTCCTTCAATTCTCGAGCGCTGCACTGTGGGTATTCGCGCTGGCCGACGCGCTCCGCGAGCGCTTGAAAGATCTCGAGATCGCTCTTCACTCCGGCTGGCGGAGGGACGACGGGCACGGTTGCTCCGAGCTGATGGTGTCCATAAGCGCCGAGGAGATCATCCGCTTCGAGCAGTGTATTGACTGGTAAAACGACTGTGGCGAGTGCTGCGGTGTCGCTGAGCCAGCGATCCGTGACGACCACGAGCTCGCGCGTTTTCAGTGCCTGAGCGACGCTTCGAGAGTCCGGAAGCATGGCGACCGGGTTGCCCGCCGTGATCCAAACTGCTCGAATTTCCGGCGAGCGCGCGGCGAGGATCTCGTGTCCGAACAGTGGCTCGGAGATGGTCCGAGGTGGTTCGAGTCCGGCGAGGAGCGAGCCGAAAGCACGGCGTCGTCGAAAGTAGTACGACACGCCCGCACCGGGAATGCCGACGTTTCCCGTCACCGCCGCAAGCGCATCGAGCGCCCGCACGATGGCACCGCCGTTGGCCCGCCGCGCCATTCCCCAGCCCACGAGGATGGTCGTCGGCCCATCGTGCAGTCGGGTCGCGAGAGCGAGCGCTGTGGCCTCGCTGACATCGGAGTCGTGGCACCATTCTGCGACCGTTTTTCGCCACGCCAACGCCCTCAGGCCTGCCAGCCCTTGGCAGTAAGTCTCCGCGTCGGGGGCCACCCAACCGTGCTCGAACACCAGGCGCAAAATGCCCATCGCGAGTGCGAAGTCCCCGGCTGGCCGAAGTTGCACATACGTGTCGCAGAGCTCTCGACTTCGGTGATGAACAGGATCGATCATCACGAGCTTCGCGCCGTTTGCTTGCGCCCGCTTCAGCACCGGGATTGTGTGCGGGCTCGAGGTCACCACGTTCTTGCCCCACAAGAGCACGTGGCGAGCGCGCTCGAGTTCCCGAAGCTCGCCGGAGTCCGAGACGCCGAAGTCGGCTTCTTGGGCGGCTTCACCGGCCCCCGTGCAGATGTCGCCCCGCTTAACGGCCGTCGGTCCGAATTGCTCGAAGAACAACTCACTCGCTTGTGAAGCGACGATGCCGAGTGTGCCGCCGCTCCGGTAATGCAGGATGGCCGCCGGACCCGACTCGGCTCGAATGGCGAGCAACCGCTCCGCAATGAACCCGAGGGCCTCGTGCCACGTGACCGGCTCCAGGTGACCGTCTTTCCGCAGGAGCGGAGCTGTGAGTCGGTCGGGGGCGTACTGACTTCGAAGGAATTGATTCGTTCGAAAGCACAGGAACCCGTCGGTTACTGGGTGCGCACGCTCGCCGCGAAGTTTCACGATGCGCCCAGCTTCGATTGTCGCCTCGATCCCGCAGGCATCGGGGCAGTCGCGGTTGCATAGAGTCCTGCGAATTTCCGACATCGGCCCCGAGAGGCTACACTCCGCATTGCCATGAGCGAACAGAAGATCCGCGTGCTGATTGCCAAGCCCGGCCTAGACGGCCACGACCGAGGTGCAAAGGTTGTGGCCCGGGCTCTTCGCGATGCAGGTTTCGAAGTGATTTACACGGGTTTGCATCAGACGCCTGAGATGATCGCCATCGCGGCCATTCAAGAAGACGTCGATTGTGTCGGCCTCTCGATCATGTCGGGCGCCCACAACACGCTGTTTCCTGCGGTCATCGATGCACTTCGTGCGAAGGGCGCCGACGACATGTTGGTCTTCGGCGGCGGCATCATTCCCGAGGACGACATTGCGCGCTTGAAGGCGGCGGGTGTGCAGGGCGTGTTCACGCCGGGGACCCCACTTGGCGAGATCATCGACTGGGTTCGTGAGAACGTCCGTCCCCCGACGGCCTGATCCACTCTGTCCCACTTCATGCCGAACTAGCCGAAATTGCGTCGCCGTTCATGTGAGTGTATGTAAGGAATGCAGAGACACTGGATGACGTTATCCTGTTGAAATGATACGAACTATTGACAGGAAACGTCTCGAAAAGTAGCTTGGGTCGGTTCGTGGGACAAAGTGGCAAAAAGTTCCATAACCTAGGCTAAATCACGTGTTCCGCGGTCATTACGAGCACTCCATCGATGGCAAAGGGCGCACCAGCATGCCGGCGCGCTTCCGTCACGTGCTGCCCGCCGCTGGGGATCTACGCCTCGTCGTCGCCAAGTCGATCCGTGATGCGTGCCTCGACGTCTGGCCGATGGCTGCCTGGGAAGAGCTCGAGGGCAAGGTCGCCCGCTTCAATCGCTGGGACCGTGACATCGTTCTTTTTCGTCGTCGGTATTTGTCTGCCGCGGTCGAGGCCGAGCTCGATCCCCACGGTCGCTTGCTCATCCCGCAGGCGATGCGTGAGTTCGCCTCGCTCGAAAAAGAAGTCCTTTGGGCCGGGGTCGGAACGACCATGGAACTCTGGTCGAAAGAGCGTTGGGAAAGCGCTCTTGAGTTGCCCGAGGCCGAGCTCGCAAGGTGGACCGACGCCATCGCCGAGAAGCTGGACGCATGAACGTCGTCAACGTTGTACCGATGAGCCACTCTATGCCCTATCCGCCTGCGGACGAGCCCCATGTCTCCGTCATGGCGCGCGAGGTTGTGCGACTCCTTCAGCCTTCCGGAGGAGTTTTTCTCGACGTCACGCTTGGCGCGGCAGGGCACAGCGTAGCCTTGCTCGAAGCAGGTGCCGCGAGCGTCATCGGACTCGACCGTGATCCGCGCGCCCTCGAGCTTGCACGTGCGCGGCTCGAGCCTTTCGGCGAACGCGCCCTAACCCGCCACTCGAGCTTCTCGAAGTTCGGCGAGGTGCTCGAGTTGCTGGGAATCGACAAGGTGGATGGCATTCTCGCCGACCTCGGAGTGAGCTCGATGCAGCTTAACGAGGCCCACCGCGGCATGAGTTTTCGTGCCGAGGGTCCCCTCGACATGCGCATGGACACGACGCGTGGTGAGACCGCGATCGAGCTCATCACCCGATTGGATGACGACGAACTGACCGAGACCATCGGCCGGCTTGGCGAAGAGCGCCGCGCCCGACGCGTGGCACGCTGCATCAGGCAGGAACTCGAAGCCGGCAAGCTCGCGACGACCCTTGATCTGCGCCGCGCCGTTGTCCGAGCGGTGGGTCCGGCACGCATCAACGGAGTCGACCCTGCGACGAAGACGTTTCAGGCCCTGCGAATGGCGGTAAACCGCGAACTATTCGAGCTCGAGGCACTTCTCAATCTCGCGGCTGAGCGCATCCGTCCGGGTGGCCGATTCGCGGTGTTGAGCTTCCACTCCCTCGAAGACCGCATGGTCAAACGCGCGATGCAGAATCCGGTTTGGGAGCCCTTGAGCCGCA